>JAAYQK010000115.1 GCA_012519325.1 Gracilibacteraceae bacterium
AACACAAATGCTGTTACCATGCTTGAAACAATCGGACTTGATGCTGCTATAAACTCATTATCAAGATTAAGACTAATCGACCAAAATAACCCTGACAAAGATTCCTTTGTATCTCCGCAGGAAGATCCTTATTACAATGACGTGAACTTGGCATCTCTTGCTTTGGGCGGACTTACCAAAGGATTTTCTCCATTGGCAATGACTGCTGCATACGGCGCGATTGCCAATGATGGAGTATATGTAGAGCCGATAGTATATACGCGAGTTGTTAATACTAAGGGTGAAACAATACTGGAAAATATCCCTGAAACACATGTGGCATACAGTCCTGAAGTCGCTTCGCTGATGAAGGATATTTTAAGAACAACAGTAAATCCCGGACTTTCATATAGGGCAAGACTTCCCCAGGAATTGGGTATCGAAGTTGCAGGAAAAACAGGTACAACACAGGCAAACGGAGATTTCTGGTATGTCGGTTTTTCACCATACTATGTAGGAGGAATTTGGGTTGGTAATGATAATGTTCAAATGAAGCTTTCCGGAGACAGCGGCAACAACGCAAGACTTTGGAGTTCAATTATGACTCCGATTCATCAAGGTCTGCCTCCGGCAACATTTACACGAAATCCAAACCTAATACCTATAAGTGTTTGTAAAGTATCAGGAAAGCTGCCTGGTGACCTTTGTGCACTTGACCAGAGAGGAAGTCAGATTATTACGGAATATTTTATACCCGGAACTCAACCTACTGAAACTTGCGACGTACATGTTAAAGCTGAAGTATGTACCAGCTCAAATATGAAAAAATCAATATACTGTCCGGGTAATTTGGTGGAAGAAAGAGTGTTCTTTACGAGAGACCCGCTTTTTGACCCTGAAGAAAAGACAGATAACTATGAAGCAAAAAAATTATATCAGCAAATTTTAGAAGACAGAATTATTTTCACTATGGAAGAACTTCAGCAAATATATGCCGGTCAGATGTCAGTTGATGAAAATTATCAAATAACTCATGTTTTAGGAATTGAAGTTGAAAAGTTAGGTCCTTCCGGATTTATAACCGAAGACTATCAGTATCAGGTTCCAACAAGGACTTGTTATTATCACACCAAATGGCATTATGAACAGTGGTTGAATGAAGGCGACGGAAACGGTAATAATGGTAATGGAAACGGTAATAACGGCAATGGCCATAATGGAAACGGAAACGGCAATAACGGCAATGGTGATACATTGGAAGATATTATAAATCAAATAATCGATGAATTTGAGAATTCGGAAGAAGACCCTGATAAACCGATAGATGAAATATTGGAATCCATAGAAAATTAAGCAGACGACCCAAATCTTTGATTTGGTGTCGGTCGCTTATCCTGAGCAAAGCGAAGGATCTCATACGTCATCCTGAGCAAAGCGAAGGATCTCATGAGATTCTTCGGGCTAAAGCCCTCAGAATGACAAAAATGTTATTTATAGTGATAACGAGGGCTATGCCTTCTTATTG
>JAAYQK010000116.1 GCA_012519325.1 Gracilibacteraceae bacterium
ATGTGTGAAATTCTTGGCATTAGCCTTAAGACAGGATATGGTTTAATACAAGAAAACAAAATTGAGTGCCTAAAAAGTTGGGCGAGCATATAGAATTCCCAAGCCTTTTTTATTAAGCTATCTAAGAATAGGCGTGAGTAATGAATAAAAATTTTATTCGCACATTTTACGAACCTTTTTTATTATGTTACACTCATCATGTCAACGGCAGGTGAGTGAATAATTTGAAAGGAGGAAACGCATGGAACTCACCAAAATGTTGGAAATGGTAAGGTTGACCGAGGATGAATTGATAGGAGGATTCGTAACATCTAAGAAGGGATATTATTATACCGTTCTCAACCGAAAGGATAAGAATGGGAAGCGTAAACCGCCCGGATAATATCGTTGTTGGTGAAGACTTTAATTTTGATAAGACGATTAAACTAAACACTTGGGCAGGATATGCAGAGAACATTGAGCATAACTTATATCCAACATTCAAGGCTTATGGATGCACTGTCAAAGAAGTTACACCTGGCCTGCTGAAAGGGCATTATGCATATAGGCTTAAGAACGGCAAGAAGAAGTCAACAGTTGCAAAAGATTACACAGTTATCAATCAAGTATTGAACTATGCCATCAGCAAGAAAATAATTAGTGTGAACCCAAACAGCGCAATTACTTTACACAAAATTGAGAAATATAACGCAGCTACGTTAAATGCCGAACAGATGCAATATTATATTGAATTCATTGTAGGCGATATCATTGAAATTCCCATATTACTTGGCGGATTTTATGGGATGAGACGCAGTGAATGTCTCGGTGTTAGAGAATCTCAGTTTGATTTTAAGCATAAATTCTTCAGGGCAAATCACACTGTAACGACAGCAGTGATCGACAAGGAGAAAATATATATCCCGTCCGATAAGCTTAAAACAGATTTGAGCAACCGTACTTATCCCTTAATCCCGTATGTTGAGGAAAGAATAAAAGCTAAAATAGCTGAAAACAAAGAACTAAGGGAGCTTTGCGGTAACTCGTACAGCAACGAATGGCTTGGATATATTTGCGTTGATCCCCTGGGTGAAATCATTGATCCGAATTACATCACCAACAGACATGCAGATTTGCTCAAGAAAGCCGGATTGCCCCATGTTCGATTTCATGACCTCCGTCATTCCTGTGTAGGCTTGATGATGGCCAATGAAGTACCGATGGAGCGTATCCGGGATTGGGTAGGCCACAGTGACATTCGGACAACAGTCAATACCTATGGACATTTGGAATATCAGTCCAAGAAAAAAACCGCAAAGATTATTGAAAAATCTTTGCCGCTTAAAAAGGTAGAAGCTGTTAATCTTTGAAATTAACAGCTTCATGGCGGAGGGTTAGGGATTTGAACCCTAGATACCTTGCGGTACACTGGTTTTCGAGACCAGCTCCTTCAGCCTCTCGGACAACCCTCCAAATTAAATTATCTAAGTGCCCCGGATAGAACTCGGATAGAACAGCTCAAAAATGCATGTCTACTCGAACTCCAAGGGCAGTAGAAACCGCATAAAGTCAAGGTTCTCGGCTACATGACTTCCACATAGCCCAACACATTTCGAGTCAGCCCCGTTATGACCACTTCGATACCGCTCCATATTTATCTTTTTCTTTTAAAAAAATCCTTTAGAATTTGACTGCACTCTTCTTCCAGAATGCCCTTTATTACCTCGGTTCTATGGTTAAAATGGTAATCTTCAAATAGATTCAGCGTTGAGCCTGCTGCTCCGCCTTTCGGATCCATTGCACCGATGCAAAGTCTTTCAATTCTTGCCTGGATGATTGCCCCGCTGCACATCGCACAAGGTTCAAGGGTTACATACATTTCACAATCTATTAGCCGCCAGCCGCCAAGAATCTTACAGGCCTCTTTTATTGCAAGCATTTCTGCATGAGCCGTTGCATCCTTTGAGGTTTCTCTGCAGTTATGTGCTGCCGCTATTATCTCTCCTTTTCTGATAATAACAGCCCCAACAGGCACCTCATCTTTCTCAAAAGCCTTCTGTGCTTCTTCCAAAGCTCTTTTCATTAAAATTTCATTCATTTTTTTGCCACATCAATTCATAATAATATATATATTAATATGTGGTTCACCTTGATATAATATCACTTTGGATGTTGAATTGTCAACGATATGCCGCCAACTTACAATCATGGCAAAAAATACTGAAATCTTGATATGTTATCCGCTATTTATAATCTCTCCATGCCACATCAAAACGCTTAGACCCAATCTCAAAATATCCTTTTGCTGAATATACCCTTCTTAACAACTCATTTCGCTTCCCTGCCTTACATCCCTGCTCCATCTCAGCCAGCACTTGTAGTATCTGAAATGCCATTTCGCTAAGGCCGATTACGTCTTTAGAACGATGTACAACCGTACCAAGATTAACCTGACAAACAGACCATAGTCCCTCCTGCCTGACAGCCTGCAGCAGCATTGCCATCTCTACCCCATAATTGATTGGAATCCGCATTTGGTATAAGCTATCACGATATATTGCTACTGTACCTGACAAGGGCTGAATAAAACCTGAAAGTTCAGGCATATATGCATTTATCCAAGGCCGTGCCAGTATTTCTGTTACACGGCCGCCGCCCAGTTCAATTCCGGAGGCTTCCACTTTTACAGGTCTGGTAAAATATCCTTTAGAAAATCTGATCTGAGGATCTGTATACATAGGACCCAATAGCCCGTAAAAAAACTTTGGAGTTATTGTCTCAATATCTGTATCCACCCATGCAATTATATCTGCATCCGTAATAAATGCGCTTTTGTACATCGCTTCGCCTTTACCCCTAAGACTCCCAAGCTCCGGCCTGATTTCCTGATGTATAAAGACCGGTATCCCATATTGCCTTGCTATTTCAACGGTGTTGTCCGTAGATAAGGAATCCACTAGTATCACTTCATCTATCAACCCAATATTCTTGACTTCCAGTGCAGCTTCAATCACACTCCCAACCGTCTTTTCTTCATTAAGGCTTGGAAGTACAACCGCTGCCTTTTTGCCCAGCTTTTTCTTGTAGCTTTTTAGTGCTGCCGGAATGGAGAAATCTTCAGCATCATAGGTTCTTTGTCGCACCCATTTGTATATTTCATCACTTTCATCGTAATCAATATCCTGTTCTTGACCGCAAACAATCGTCACACTCCCCTGGTAGAATTCTTTTATATTATTATAAAAGGGAAGTATTTCAGAAAAAGTCAGCGGTGCACCAAAAAACAGCATTGAATAGTCATTTCCGATATTCTTTAGCAATTCATAAATCGAAGCATCCTTCCGCCATATAACAGATACATTATCAAACAGTGCATTAGCCGGTGCCACTACAGACGATAGAAATATATCTTCCAAGTGAGAGATGTTTTCCTCCAGATGAAAAATTTTTATATTTTTAATGCCTGACTCAGCCATTACATCCAAAACGGCTTTTGCATTGGCACCTCCGCGTAATACTGCAGCTACTTGCCCCTTTACCCATCCGTCCGATACTGCAGCAATCCGATCCTTATCCACCATAAAATCCTCAAGTTTATCATAACGAATTAAATTGAAAGATGGGCTCTTGCCTTCTCCATATCTTGAATATGGCCAATTGGTTAAGAAATCATCATGCATTCTGATTCCCCCCCTAACAAACAGCTGACAACTTGTCGCTAACTTACAAGTTGTTATATGAATTATATCAATCTGGGCTTGCACTTGTCAATGTCTTTCATATTATGTATTCTTCAGTCTCAGATCCATGCTCATGTATAAGATACCAGTCTAACAGCTTGTATCCAAGTTGCCCTCCCGGGTTCGAATCCCTTAATTCATTTTAACAAAAAATACCAAACTTATATAGCTTGGTATTACTATAATCATAAATGGTGCACCTAGAGGGATTCGAACCCCCGGCCTGCGGTTTAGGAAACCGTCGCTCTATCCTGCTGAGCTATAGGTGCACAGTAGACTCACATTAAAATATTATATAAAAATTGCTGCTTTGTCAATCGTAAATTTTGGCACTATGCTGTAATTAAGCTATCTACAGCAATATAGTACCTTAATTGCAGGTCTTTTATACTAAACTTTCATCATTCCGTTTTTCAAATTTTGCGGTGGTTTATCGGCGGGTTTTTCCTCATAATATAGATCCAGCATTTTTCATGCTTTTTCTTAAGTTTTTACAAAAATAGTAACATGCTTATTCCCATTACTGCCATTCCCGCCACAAGGCCATAAGTGGAAATATGTGCTTCACCATACTCTCTCGCACTTGGAAGAAGTTCATCCAAGGATATAAAAACCATTATACCCGCCACAAGTGCGAACATTATCCCAAAAACTTGATCGCTTATTATCGGCATCAGAAAAATATATGCAAGCAACGCTCCCAGTGGCTCTGACAAGCCTGATAGAAAAGAATAGACAAGGGCTTTTTTCCTGTTTCCGGTGGCACAGTAAATGGGTACGGATACGGCAATACCTTCAGGTATATTATGTATTGCTATGGCAATTGTAATTGCTATGCCCAAGTTAGGATCCTTAAGTGCTGCAATAAAGGTTGCAATCCCTTCCGGGAAGTTATGTACTCCTATAGCAACCGCTGTAAGAACTCACATTTTCATAAGCTGCGTATTATTTCCTTTTATATTGCAATAATTTTCCCCCATATCCTCCACTCTCCTGCTTTCATGCGGATTTTCAAAGGAGGGAATAAGGTTATCAATCACAGCTATCAGTAGTATTCCTCCAAAAAAGGATATCAGTGAAACCCAACTGCCTTTCTTGTCCCCCATGGAAGCTGTAAGCATATTATTGGCATGAGGAAGTATATCCACCAAAGATACATATATCATAACTCCCGCAGAAAAACCCAATACTCCGGATATTACTTTCTCGTTTGTTCTTTTTGTAAAGAATGCCATAAGACTGCCTATTCCTGTAGATATCCCTGCTATTAAAGTAAGTCCAAAGGCTATTAGTATTGTATCGCTATTCATCTGCACAACCTTCTCTCATTACTGTTAAACTGAATATATATTGCTGATTATTTACCTGTTTCTATTGTATTGATAATCGTTCCCATTATCAATACAATTTCTGTTTTTTTTTATTTTCTTTAACACGCTGTTGCACTGCAAATAAGTATTTAGAATGTATTTGTCCGGCATAAAATAATAGTATATTGAACTATGAACATACCAATAATTTCCTTGTCACTTTTATGTAAATTTTACTCGACAATTAAAGGAATTTGCTTATATTTGGCAGAATTTATATGATACATGATTCAACTCTAAAATGGAGCCATATACCGGAAAGCATACTTGAATTCTTATATGGAGGTAAGTGCATGGTAAAGAACTTTATTCTTGACACAAATGTGCTAGTACATGATCCTTATTGTATCTCCAATTTCCAGGATAACAACGTGATAATCCCGATTATGGTAGTTGAAGAATTGGATAGTTTAAAAAAAAGGGAGGGTATGTTGGGTTTTCACGCAAGATGTGCAGCAAGAGAAATAAACAAGCTTCGTGAATATGGCAGTCTAAGTGAAGGGGTTAGTTTGCCCGGCGGAGGCATGCTCAAGATTGAATTGAATCATCTGGAGTCAATTGAGCTGCCGGATGGCCTGGATCTTTCAAAAACTGATAATAAGATACTGGCACTCACTAAAAATCTTCAAAGGGAAAATACTGAGCAACCGACCATACTTGTGACAAAAGATGTATATATGGCAATAAAAGGCGACAGTTTGGGAATCATTGTACAGGACTATGAAACCGACAAGGTCTCTGTCGAATCCATATATACGGGCTATACCGAGCTGATGCTTCCTTCAAGAGACATCGATAAAATTTTCAAGGATGGATTGAAACTGCCGAAACAGCTTGATGAAACCATTTATCCCAATGAGTTTATCCAGGTAAAAAGCAATGACACCTCAAGTAGTGGTGTTCTCACAATTTTTAACGGAGACAAGATAGTTCCGCTGAAGCATGCAAACAATTCCGCCTGGGGGCTGGTTCCTATCAACAGAGAGCAGAAAATGGCCTTTGAACTGCTTATGGATAACAATATTCATTTTGTTACATTAGCCGGAGGCGCAGGCTCCGGAAAAACCATACTATCCACTGCAGTATCCTTACAGAAGGTTATTGAGGAAGAAGTATACAGAAAAATTGTATTTATTAAGCCTGTTGTTCCGGCCGGCAGCGATATAGGCTTTCTGCCGGGCTCAGAAGAGGAAAAACTGAAGCCCTGGATGGGCTCCTTCTACGATGCAGTAGACAATCTTTTCGGAAACAGGTACAGGCGCAAGGAAAAACCGGTTAAATCAGAATCCATGGCCAAACCCACCTTTACAGTAGATTCCTTCATTGAGGACTACAGACAGCACGGAATTATTGAGACCAAGACCTTCACCTATATGCGGGGAAGGACACTGTCCGATGCTCTTGTAGTAGTAGATGAAGCACAGGAGATTACCCCTCATCTTGCCAAAATGATGCTGACCCGTGCAGGCTTTGGCGCCAAATTCGTCTTCCTGGGCGATCCTACAGACAGTCAAATAGATAATGTGCTGGTAGATGAACGTTCAAACGGACTTGTATATACTATAGAAAAAATGAAGCCCTTCCAGATTACAGGCCATGTAACCTTGAACAAGGTGGAGAGAAGCCCCCTTGCTCAAATTGCAGAGAAATACATGTAATAAAGGAACAATAACAATGCAATACGACTTTGATAAAATAATATTACGAAATGGTACAAATGCAATAAAATGGGACGGATTAGACAAAACCTTCGGGGCGGCCGATATTCTTCCTATGTGGATAGCTGATATGGATTTTGAAGCCCCTCAACCAGTTATTGATGCTGTGGTAAATAGAGCACAGCATGGAATATATGGCTATACAGAAAAACCAGAGTCCTTCTATTCTTCCATCAGCAACTGGATGAAAAAAAGGCACGGGTGGCAAATAGATAATAAATGGATTGAGGTAAGCGCCGGTGTAGTCCCCGCTATATCCTTAAGCATACTTTCCTATTCGGAACCGGGTGATAAAATTCTATTGCAATCTCCCGTTTATTATCCGTTTTTCTCAGCAATAGAAAGCAACAACCGAGTAATGGTAAACAACCAGTTAATATATGAAAATCATCAATACAAGATTGACTTTAACGATTTGGAGAGCAAGCTAAAGACTGGAGTAAAGGTGATTATCCTTTGCAATCCACACAATCCGGTAGGCCGGGTATGGAGCAGGGAGGAGCTTGAAAAAATAGGTGAATTGTGCATACGATATAATGTTATCATAGTCTCTGATGAGATACACTCAGACCTGATATTCGGTAAGCATACCCATATTCCCATAGCTTCAATCTCAGAAGAGCTGGCAGAACGAACCGTTACCTGTATGGCTCCCAGCAAAACCTTTAATATTGCCGGTCTATACACATCAGCTGTGATAATATCAGATGATACATTACGGGGTGAATTTAAAAACACAATGAACCGTCTGAATGCAGAAGCAAAGAATTTATTCGGCATAATTGCCCTTGAAGCAGCATACACCTATGGCGAAGAGTGGCTTGAACAGGCTCTACCATATCTGGAAGGCAATCTTGACTTCCTGGTTGATTATTTCATTACCAAAATACCGAATATTAAAGTGTCAAAACCACAAGGAACTTATCTGGCCTGGTTGGACTGTAAGGAACTTGGTATGAATCAGAAAGATCTGGTTGATTTCTTTATACACAAAGCC
>JAAYQK010000117.1 GCA_012519325.1 Gracilibacteraceae bacterium
AGTATGGGAATCCACTCCCGGAGTACCGCGCAAAAGTATCTCAGCCTTCACTCCCATTTCCTTAGCAAGCCTGTTAAGGAGCTTAATTTCGCAAGTATTGTCACATACAAAACGTCCGATTTTATATACAAGCGCCATTTTGATTTCTTCAGGGGTTTTATTGTTACCGTGAAACATTATTTTCTCCATTGGAAAATCTACTGATTTTGCCGTGTACAATTCACCCCCTGAAACAACATCCAGTCCCAGGCCTTCTCTCTTGATTATCCTAGCCATTTCCTTGGTTAAAAAAGCCTTTGAAGCATAATAAGCCTGAACATCCTGATACTTTTCAGAAAAAGAATGCTTGATTTCATTCAATCTTTCCATGATGATATCCTCAGAGATTACATAAAGAGGAGTACCATATTCCTTTACCAATTCAACAGTATCACATTCCGAAAAAAAGTAGTTCAATTTTAACACCTTCTTTTATAAAAAGTTGTTGCATATCAGTATACAGCAGAAATGCATGCATTTATTGCATATAAAGCAAGTGAAATATCTCATGACATTTGAACTCTATTAAGATATCCGTCACAAAATATATAAAATTATTTTAATTCTTTTACTACACTAAATCAATACTTTTTTGCGCAAACCCGGTTCATTGATTTTCATGCCGGACATTGCTTTTTCTGTTTTTGAGTTTGGGCAGTTCTTTCATCTTCCTTTCATAACCATTGTCTGACGGAAAGTAATACTGCGCATCTTTGATCTCATCGGGCAGGTACTGCTGATCCACATAATTCCCCTCATAATCGTGCGGATATTTGTACTCAATCCCGTATCCCCAATCCCTTGCACCTTTGAATGCATCATTTCTCAAGTGCAGGGGTACGGTACCGGTCTTTTTGCTCTCCACATCCTTTATGGCTCTGCCGATTCCGACAACCGCAGAATTGCTTTTTGGTGCACAGGCTACGTATAATGCTGCCTGGGACAGAATGATCTGTGCTTCAGGCATACCAATCATATGAACTGCATTGGCAGCTGCCGTTGCTACAACCAGTGCATTGGGGTCAGCATTCCCCACATCTTCGGATGCACAAATCATAATTCTCCTTGCAATAAATTTTGGATCCTCTCCTGCATAAAGCATTTTAGCAAGATAATGAAGCACGGCATCAGGGTCAGAACCCCTCATGCTTTTAATGAATGCCGATATGGTATCATAATGGTTCTCCCCCTTCTTTTCATAATTCACAGCCCTCTTTTGTATACAATCCTCCGCTGTCTTCAAATCTATATGAATCTTGCCGTCACTGCTTCTTTCCGTCGTCAGGGCTGCCAGTTCAACAGCGTTTAATGCAGCCCTGGCGTCACCGTTGGCAATATTGACTATATGATCCATAGCTTCTTCAGTAATTACTATATTATAAGAACCAAGCCCTTTCTTTTCATCAATCAGGCACCTTTCAACCAGCTTTCTGATATCCTCTGGCTTAAGAGGATTGAGCCTGAAAATAGTAGACCGTGAAATAAGTGCGTCATTCACCTCAAAATATGGATTTTCCGTAGTCGCACCGATCAGTATTACAGTACCGTCCTCAACATAGGGAAGCATTGCATCCTGCTGTGCTTTATTGAAACGATGAATCTCATCAATAAATAGTATGGTCCTCTGTCCGTACATCCCTTTTCGGTTCTTAGCCTCCTCCACCACCCTGCGTATGTCTCCCACCCCTGAGGTTACTGCATTAAGCTGCTCAAAATAAGATTTGGTGGAATTTGCAATTATCTTCGCCAAGGTAGTCTTCCCTGTTCCTGGGGGTCCGAAAAATATCAAAGAAGTGAGCTTGTCAGCTTTAATTGCACGATAAAGCAGCTTCCCGGGAGCTACAATATCCTCTTGACCGACAAATTCGGAAAGATCCTCCGGTCTCATCCTAAGAGCAAGAGGGCTCTCCTTTTTCATCTCCTGCTCTCTATTCATGTCAAAAAGACTGTACATATTATTCTTCATTAACAGTTACCACCTTTATACCTTTATAACACATATAATTTATTGAAATTATTCTAACACATAACTTGATGGTTAATAAAACAAAATTGCCACCAGCTGCGTGGCAACTTTCTTGCATTCTGCCTAGAATTGTACTTTCACATTCAGTCTTTCAGCCTCATCAGCCTTGAAATAGGGCTCCTCACGGAAACCGAACAAACTGGCTATTATGTTTGCCGGAACAACCTGTATGGCATTATTGTACATAAGCACAGTATCATTATAGAACTGTCTTGCATAAGCAATTTTTTCCTCCAACTCGGACAGTTCTTTCTGAAGTTCCATGAAATTTGTATTGGCCTTGAGGTCCGGATAGCTTTCAGCCAATGCAAACAAACGGCTTAATGCCCCTGTCATTTCCGTATTTGCATTCATCATCTCTTCCGGGGTACTTGCACTTATATACTGATTCCTAGCCTTTATTATCGCCTCTAGGGTTCCTGCTTCATGCTTGGCATAACCCTTTACAGTCTCAACAAGGTTTGGCACCATATCGAATCTTTTCTTCAATTGAACATCTATTTGAGCCCATGAATTCTTTACCCTGTTTCTTTTTACTACCAAACTATTGTAAGTACTAATCGCGATCAAAACAAGCAGTAGCAGTACACCAAATATCAGTATTTTCATAAAGTTCCATCCTCCTTCTTGACTCTCTGCGACAACGAAAGTCACTAGAATGCACCTGCTCCGCCTCCACCGCCGCCTCCGCCGCCGCTGGAAAAACCTCCACCGCCTCCGCTGCCGGAGGAGGCCTTTGATATTGCTTTGCTGTAAACGGATTCTGTAGTCTTTACCAATGAGTTAGTCACATTATCTATTGTATCAAAGTAATTATTCCTGTGTCCATAGTACCCGTAGTACAAAT
>JAAYQK010000118.1 GCA_012519325.1 Gracilibacteraceae bacterium
GTTTTCAGCACGGCTTTCCTTATCCTTTCAGCCCCCTCCTTTTCGCCAAGATAGTCCAGCATCATTGCACCCGACAGGATAATAGCCGTAGGGTTTGCAATCCCTTTGCCGGCAATATCCGGTGCACTTCCGTGAACCGCTTCGAAAATTGCCATATCCTTGCCTATATTTGCTGCCGGTACAAAGCCCAAACCTCCCACCAGGCCGGCACAAAGGTCGGACAGAATATCCCCGTACAAATTCATGGTCAGTATTACATCATAGCGCTCCGGTTTTGTCACCAGCTGCATGCACATATTATCAATTATGATATCCTCGAATTCTATCATCGGATAAGCCTTTGACACCCGTCTGGCTGCTTCCAGGAAAAGCCCGTCCGACATTTTCAGTATGTTTGCCTTATGAACAACCGTCACTTTTTTTCTTCCATGCTGTGCAGCATACTCAAAAGCACTTAATGCAATACGCTCCGATGCATATTCAGTTATCGTCTTTATAGCCTCCACCTTTCCGGGCTCCCTCATATATTCAATACCGCAGTATATATCCTCCGTATTCTCTCTGAAAATGACCAGGTCTATTTCGTTAAAGGGTGTTTCAATGCCTGGTATTGAAATGACAGGCCTTAGATTTACATATAAGTCGTATTTGCTGCGAAGCATCACATTGATGCTTCTGAAGCCTTTTCCTACAGGAGTAGTAATGGGCCCCTTCAGTGCAACCCGGTTCTGCTCCAGGCTGTTGAAGGCCTCATCCGGAACCAAGCTTCCAGTTTCCTCCAATAGGGCTTTACCGGCGTTGAAAATATCCCAGCGTATTTCTACCCCTGTTGAATCAATTACCCTTCTGGCTGCCGCAGCAACCTCCGGTCCTATCCCGTCACCGGGAATCAGTGTAACTCTATGCATCGCCCTCTGCCCCCTTTTCCATCCGCTTCATATAGTTCAAATAACCTCCTGCCCTGAGGATTTCGGCGTCTGTTTCCGAGCCTTCAAACCTGCAGAGAATCTCAGAGCCCTTTGTTTTGTTCAGAACCTTTATTATATTTCCATTTTTTATGCTTTCTGCAATATTATCAATTTCGATTTCATCATATTCGTCAAACAGCTCATATTGGTTCTTATCTACAATAACCAGGGGCAGTATTCCTGAATTAATCAGGTTGTCCTTATGGATTCTGGCAAAGGATTTTGCAATAATTGCCTTGATCCCCAGATACAAGGGCACCAGTGCGGCATGTTCGCGGCTGGAACCTTGTCCGTAGTTTTCTCCCCCGAGAATAAAACCTCCCCCGTGTTTCTGTGCCCTGTCTCTGAAATCTTTGGTAATTGTACTGAAACAGTATTTGGACAGTTCCGGAATATTTGAGCGGTATGGCAGCAGTCTGGCATTTGACGGCATAATGTCATCAGTTGTGATATTGTCTCCCACCTTAAGCAGCAGCTTGCACTCCAGCTTCTGCGGAAGGGGTTTGTTAACAGGGAAGGGCTTGATATTCGGCCCCATAACCAGCTCAGTATTGCCCCTCTTTTCGGAAGGAAAAATAAAATAGCCGTCATATGCTGCAAATTTTTCAGGAAGCTCAACAACCGGCTTTTCAACACCTGCTTCATCAGGACTTGTCAAATAACCTGTTAAAGCGGAAACCGCCGCCGTTTCCGGACTGACCAAATAAACCTCGGCTGTGTCCGTACCGCAACGCCCCCTGAAATTTCTGTTAAAGGTCCTTAAAGAAATACCTCCCGACCTGGGTGCCTGTCCCATTCCGATGCAGGGACCGCAGGCAGGCTCTATTATTCTTGCACCTGAAGCCAGAAGGTCTCCCAATGCACCGTTGTCTGCCATCATTTTAAGTATATTGCTGGAGCCCGGTGCAATAACCAGGCTGACATCGGGATGTACCCGTTTCCCTTTAAGGATAGCTGCTGTTTTCATCAAGTCTGTATAAGATGAATTAGTACAGGATCCAATGGCAACCTGATCCACCTTTACTCTTTTAATGTTCCGAACTTCATCCACATTGTCCGGACTGTGGGGCTTTGCAGCCATAGGCCTTATTTCTCCAAGATCTATTGTCAGTTTCTTATCGTATTCCGCATCGTCATCAGCTTCAAAGGGAATATAATCCTCTTCCCTGCCCTGGCGCACAAGAAAGTCCCTGACAGCTTCATCGCTTGGGAATATTGAAGTGGTCGCTCCCACTTCCGCACCCATATTGGTTATTGTTGCACGGTCTGTTACAGAGAGATTCCTTATACCTTCTCCGGAGTATTCGATTATATAACCGACTCCCCCTTTGACCGTCAGAAGCTTTAAGATATGCAAGGCCACATCCTTTGCCGAGACCCAGGGCTGGAGCTTTCCTGACAGTTCTATGTTCATGACCTTGGGAATCTTTAATGTATAGATACCATGTGCCATAGCCACAGCCACATCGAGACCTCCCGCCCCTATCGCCAGCATCCCTAAACCGCCTCCTGTCGGTGTGTGGCTGTCCGAACCCAGCAGTATATCCCCTGGCTTTCCGAAACGTTCCAAATGCAGCTGGTGGCATATCCCGTTCCCCGGTTTTGAATATATGATACCGTATTTTGCTGCGGCACTTTTTATAAATGCGTGGTCGTCGGCATTTTCAAAGCCTGTCTGAAGAGTATTATGGTCGATATAGGCAACAGAAAGATCCGTTTTAATATTTTTAACGCCCATCGCTTCCAATTTCAGGTATACCATTGTACCTGTCGAATCCTGAGTCAGGGTCTGATTGACTTTTACAGTCAATTCCTCCTTCTGCTTAGCTGATCCTGATACCATGTTTATTTCGATTATCTTGTAAGTCAATGATTTTCCCATAGCTGCCTCCTATATATAATGCAATATTACTACCTCAACATTATAATAAGCAATTGCATGAAAGTCAACTAAAAATTGCATAATTAATTTTCTATATTATTAGCTTTATTTTTTACTTTTTTTGCCGGTAGTTGATTTTTCTTGATTTTGCTGGCATAATATTTCTGTTAACTGCATAAAAAAATGCACATTTATGCTAACAAATCGACATATGTGCAGCCTATAGAAATTTTTCATGCATTTGTCAGAAAAGTGTCACATCTTTTGCAGGCCCATATACGGCACTAAAAGAATAGAAAGGATATCGCATCTACCTATAAATTAGTTTTGCGATATCCCTTTGCAGCTCTGTATATGCTCATCCTTAGTGTATTGTACACTGGTTTAAAGCTCGTGAATAAAAAGCCCGCTTCTGAGCTTTGGCTCAAACCAGGTTGATTTGGGCGGCATAATCTTTCCTGCCTCGGCTATGGACATTAAATCCTCAATAGTGGTGGGATACATGGAAAAAGCAACCTTCATGCCTTCATTCACCCTCTTCTCCAATTCCCCAAGGCCTCTGATTCCTCCTATAAAGTCTATTCGCCCGTCAGTTCTGGGATCCTTTATTCCCAATACGGGGCCAAGCAGATTATTCTGAATTATGGACACATCAAGCCTGTCAACCGGGTCCTTCTCATTGTATGTGCCTTCCTTGGCGGTAAGTTTGTACCACTTTCCATCCATGTACATTCCGAAGGTATGCCTGAGGGTAGGTTTGAATTGACCTTCCCCTTTATATACTTCAATGTCAAATTTCTCCCCCACCTTTTCTAAAAATTCTTTGGGGCTGTTGCCGTTCAAGTCCTTTACCACCCTGTTGTAATCCATTATGCAAAGCTGATCATCGGGGATAAGAACCGAGAGGAAAAAGTTAAATTCTTCGTCGCCCTTGTAATCCGGAAAACTCTCTCTTCTCTTTAGGCCTACTTTTACAGCAGATGCGGAACGATGGTGCCCGTCGGCAATATATAAATAATCAACTGCTTCGAACTGTACTTCAAGCCTGTTAATTGCTTCATCTTCGTCAATTATCCACACTGTGTGGCCTATGCCGTCTTCGGAAATAAAGTCATATACCGGTTCGTGGTTTGCCATCCAGCTGTCCACTATTTCATTTATTTCCTTTGTAGACCTGTATGTAAGGAAAATCGGTCCTGTGTTTGTATTGCAGTAATCAACATGGTTTATCCTGTCCTGCTCTTTATCCGCTCTTGTAAGTTCATGCTTCTTGATAATATCATTAAGGTAATCATCTATTGAGGTGCAGCCTACAAGTCCTGTCTGTACACGGCCCTTCATAACCTGCTTGTATATGTACAGGCAGTTCTTTTCATCCTGCAAAAAAACCCCATCCCTTATCATTCTTCTCAAATTGTCCCTGGCTTTTTCATATACCCTCTTGTCATAAATATCAACGGAAGGGTCAAGGTCTACTTCCGCTTTGTCAACATGAAGGAAAGAATAGGGATTACCTTTTACCATCTCTCTTGCCTCGTGGCTGTCCATTACATCGTAAGGAAGAGCTGCCACCTTGCCGGCCAGCTCCGGTACCGGCCTTATAGCCCTGAACGCTTTCACTGTTGCCATAGTTTTCCCTCCTCCTACAGTCCCAATATATCATCAATATTTTTAATAAGCTCTTTCACTTCATCAAGAGTATAATCACCCATATGGGATATCCTGAAGGTTTTCTCCTTAAGATCTCCATAGCCGTTTGAAATCACAAAACCTCTCTCACCAAGCTTTTTATTCAGGCCACCTATATAGATTCCCCTTGTATTTGTAATGGTAGTAAGGGTATTTGAAAGATACCTGTCATCCTCCACAAACAGTGCAAAGTTCTTTCTTGCCCATGCACGCACATACTCAGCCATCTCGATATGTCTTGCAAATCTCTTCTCAAGGCCTTCTGCAAGAATCCTGTCCAGCTGGTAGTCCATTGCAAACATATGGGAAAGTGATGGAGTCGACGGATACTGATAGTCTTTTTTATGTATAAAGTCATACAGCTCTACCAGGTCAAAGTAGAGTCCCCTGTTTTCTACCTGTCTGGCTGCTTCAATTGCCCTCTCCGATACAGAGCACATGGCCATACCTGCCGGCAATCCAAGACATTTCTGTGTAGAAGTGATACATACATCCACTCCCCACTCATCAACCCTAATGTCTGTCCCACCCATGGAGCTTACAGCATCCATTAGATAAAGCACATCCGGATACTTATTCTTAAGAAGAGCTCCAATTTCTCTGCAGGGATTCATAAGGCCCGTTGAAGTTTCATTTTGAGTAACTGTAATTATATCATATTTCCCGGTGGACAGCACCTCATCCACCATTTCAGGAGTAGTAGGCTGTCCGGGTATTGAAGAGATTTTATCTGCCGGTACTCCGTTGGCTTTAGCCATCTTAAACCATCTGTCCCCAAAAGCGCCTACCGAAAATACAGCTGCCCTTTTTCTTGTGCAGGAGCGTATAGCCCCCTCCATCAGACCGCTTCCTGAAGATGTAGAAAGTATTATCTGATTCTTGGTCTGGAACACCTTTATAAGCTTTTCTGATATGCTTCGCTGTAATGCCGAAGCATCCTTTGAGCGGTGTCCTATCTGAGGTGCAGCCATTCTTTGCAGTACATCCTCCCTAACATCGATAGGCCCGGGTATGAATAATTTTTTGTGCATTTTTGTCCCTCCATTAAGTCATTTCTAAAAACATAATATTATAATACCACTAAGAGAAATAAGCCACAACAGTAAAATATCAGCAGCTGAACACAGGTGCCTTAATTGAAATGTTTAATAATTCGATGACTTTTGTTATACTTGATGTATAGGGATATGGAGGTGCCATATGAAAATAGATTTTACAAAGCTCATCAACAGAAAAACCGCTGTATGCGATAAGGAAATATACCGGGAATTCTCTGTTCTGATTCCGATAATAAAAACGGGCAATGAGTATTCCCTTATTTTTGAAGTCAGATCGGAGAATCTTACCAAGCAGCCTAACGAAATATGCTTTCCCGGAGGAAAGATAGAGAAATTTGAAAGTGCGCGCCAGGCTGCCGTGAGGGAAACCACGGAGGAACTGCTCATTCCTGAGGCAGATATTGATGTGGTAGCGGAACTGGATACTGTTGTCACACCCTTCAACAGCATCCTGTACCCTTTTGCGGGTAAGCTGAATTCATATAAAGGTACCTTTAATACTGAAGAAGTAAAAGAAATCTTCACTGTTCCCCTTTCTTTTTTCCTGGAAAATGCCCCCCTGTGTCATTATATTAATGTAAGAATGAAGCCTAAGGAAGACTTTCCATATCATATGGTACAAGAAGGAAGGGATTATCCCTGGGGTAAAGGAAAATACCCTGTTTACTTCTATGTTTATGAAAATAAAATAA
>JAAYQK010000119.1 GCA_012519325.1 Gracilibacteraceae bacterium
AGGGATTACAGTATGCATACGGATCGTTCACCTATACGTTTGGTAATGTATGAGGACAGGCTGGAACTGGAAAACCCGGGAGGGCTGTATGGCAGAATAACCGTGGACGATTTGGGCAAGGTTTCGGCGGATACAAGAAATCCTTATATGGCAGGAGCACTGGAAATCATGATTGACACGGAAAACCGCTTCTCAGGCATTCCAACTGTGAGGGCAGAACTAAAAAAGGCAGGTATGCCGGATCCGGTATTTATAGATAGGCGGGGCATATTTAAGGTTATACTGTATAAAAAGGCATCCGCTGAGAATAAAGACGTCAATATGGAGCAGGAGATATTGGATTTCTGCATTATACCCCGTTCAAGGGAAGAGCTTGCAGGGAGGTTTGGGTTTGATGCGCCGGCTTACTTTATAAAAACATATATTCAGCCGTTGATTGAAGACGGAAAAATAAGAATGACCCTGCCGAATAAACCAAAAAGTAAGTTCCAGAAGTATTATTCATAGAAGTTTTACCCTACTGCTATATAATATAAATAGTTTAAGAAATTTTAGGAGAGAAGATAAAACAAGGAGCGATTGTTCGCTCCTTGTGAATTTTTGTTATTGCTTTTCTCGTGTATAGCTGAATTGGGTCAAAGCCAGATATTGAGTGTTAAGATTAACTATTGCGGTATTCAGCGTGTTTTCCAGATCCTTTAAGGCTGATTCACTTTTGCTTAATTCAATGGGAGCCAGAAGGCCCAGGTCATTTCTGAGCTTATCATTCTTAACGGTTATTCTCATATCTGCAATACTTTTATTTAGGTTTTCTATCGTTTCCATGACAGTTTTGATCCCTGAATACTGTTCGTTAAGCGATATGTCCAGTGCTTTTACAGCCTCGTCATACTTGTATTGTGCATCGTCATAATCCCTGTTAGCCCTGTATTTCAGTTCATTAAATCCATCTTATATTGTATCGCTGATCCTTGCGGTTTTTTCATCATATTCTTCATATTTCTCATCTATCAGGTACTTCTGATGTTCATATGTAAGTAGCGCACTTTTAAGGGAATAGAAATCGGGGCTGTTCTTCAAGTAGTCTTCCTTGATTTTTGATAGGTCAAGGGAGGTTATGTCAGGTATTCTTATTGTCATGTCAATATCATCTTTTTCAATATCCAGATCTTTTCCGATTTCCTTGCCTAAGGCTTTCATTTTATTCTTAAGCTCCGACAGTGCCGATTCATATTTTGTTTGAGAAGACTTGTATGCACTTTCTATCTGAGAGAGATAATTTTTTGGTTTCTCACCCAAGTCAAATTCCAATTTCGCAATGGTCAGATCCTTTTGTGCAAGCTCCATGGCCCGCTTTGTATCATCCAGGGAATATTTTGCTTTCATAACGTTGTAGTATGCTATTGTCACATTATAATCGGACTGTCTCTTAATGTCGCCCTTCTTGAATACCTCCAGCTTCCATGCATTCTCTGCACTGTCAACTGCCATTTTGCCGGCAACATAGCTTTGGGTTTTCTCTACAATTGAACGGCCCTTTGATTGTATGGTCTTATTAACTATATCTTCAAAATCTTCCTTTTTCTGCTCTATGTAGCTCTGCTGCTGCTTATATCTGGTATCACTCTACAGAGCCATTGCCTTTGCATCTTCAAGAGTTAATATGGCCTTTCCTCCCGAGTCCCCTACAACGGTAAGGGTGGATAAAAGCAATGTTACGCATAATGTCAGTGCCAGGGTTTTGCACAATTTCCTCATTATAGATCCTCCTAGTTTCAATTCATCTACTATATATACGGGTCGGATGCTCAAATTGTTTCAACTTTTGTCCGTTCATATCCTGGGTTAGTATATCTATTATAGCACTAATTGCGGAATAATCAAATATGCTTGCATTGTTTACTTATACTGGTATAAAATTAGTATAACGGAACAAATATGCAGTTTTTCCGGTCTAATAAGGATATTGATAGAAG
>JAAYQK010000120.1 GCA_012519325.1 Gracilibacteraceae bacterium
TTCCTTTTGATGCGCCTTTGATGGCCTCCACGGTCAGCACGAGCAATGTTTATGTACTGGATGAGCAGGGAAGCAAGGTGCCTTTAAACAGAAAAATGGGAAGCGGTTGGAAATCAATAATAGTAGAGCCGCTTGAACGATATGAGGCAGGAAAATCCTATACATTATACATAAGAAATGCTGTAAAATATGCAACGGGAAAAAGATTGGAAAAAGGCTTCAAATTGGCGTTCACAATTGCAAAAGCAGCAGAAGAACAGCTACCGGTGGTAGGGAGCAGGGAGAACCTCAGGAAGCTTTTGGAAGAAGCGGAGAAACAGGACTATTATCTGGATTATGGCATTTATAGAAAAAGCGGAATAACAGCTTTGGACTCCGCGACGGCAGCCCCTGCCTCAGCAGAAGCTGAAGGCGCCGCTAACTCCAATAAAGCAAAGCAGGAGTATTCCACTACAAATGTACAGGTAGAGGGAGTAGATGAAGCGGATATAGTGAAGACAGACGGAAAATACCTGTACCAGGTAAACAATAACAGGATAGTCGTGGCAGAAATATATCCCTCGGATAAAATGAATATAAAAAATATAATAGAGCTGGAAAAGGAAAATGTGCATCCAATGGAGCTCTACCTGGATGATAAGCACCTTGTTTTGATCGGAACCTCGAACAATGCAATTCCGGTATATAAGTCCAAGCAAAACACCATATACAACAATGAGACAGTAAAACTCATGGCTTATGATATTACCGACAAGTCGTATATAAAGAAAGTGAGAGAGATAGAGCTTGAAGGAAGTTATCTGTCTTCAAGAAAAATAGGCTCCAAGCTGTATCTGATATCCAATAAGTATATAAACTATTACAGAATAATGGAAGATGCAGGGGTTAATGACACTCCTTCATACAGAGACACTGCCATAAAAGACGAATTCATAAATATTGACTATGGGAAAATCGAATATTTCCCGGAGTCGGTGGAACCGAATTATATGATTGTTGCCGGTGTCGACTTTGACCTTCCCGATGAAGGTGTAAACGTATCCACATATTTGGGTTCCGGCGAAAGCATATATGCGTCAACCCAGAACCTTTATGCAGCTGTTACCAGGCATAATATCATAAACAGGGATCCAATAATTTATGATTCGGCAGCACCAAAAAAAGTTAAGGTAAAGGAAGTCAACAGAGAAACAGTTATATATAGGTTTGCATTGAATAACGGGAAGCTGGATTATACAGGCAAAGGCTCTGTGCCGGGTTCGATACTGAATCAGTTCTCAATGGATGAAGATAAGGGCTATTTCAGGATTGCCACTACCAAGGGAAATCTATTCGGCGAGGGTGAAAACATCTCAAAAAACAATATGTATGTCCTTGATTCCGATCTGAACATATGCGGCAGTATTGAGGATGTTGCCCCCGGGGAGAGGATTTATTCTGTAAGGTTTATGGGAGACAGGGCATATATGGTGACATTCAAGAAGGTTGACCCCTTATTCGTAATCGATCTTAAGGACCTCAAGAACCCAACCATACTTGGAGCTTTGAAGATACCGGGATACAGCGATTACCTGCATCCTTACGACGAAAACCATATAATAGGCTTTGGCAAGGATACCATAGAGCTTTCAAATGAAGGCACTTGGAAAAGAGATAGTACTACCGCATACTATCAGGGTATGAAAATAGCATTGTTTGATGTAAGCGATGTGAGCAGCCCCAAAGAAAAATTTAAGGAGATCATTGGCGACAGAGGCACAGACTCAGAGCTTTTGAACAATCATAAAGCGCTGCTATTCTCAAGGGAAAAGGAACTTATGGCTTTTCCGGTAACAGTAATGGAAATAGAGAAGGGCGGGAATGTAGAAGATAACAGGCCTGTGTATGGCAGCTTCAGTTTCCAGGGAGCTTATGTCTACAATATTGACCTTGAGGAAGGCTTTAAGCTCAGGGCAAGGATTTCACATATCGACGAAGAAGAATACAAGAAGGCAGGAGACCGGTGGTACAGAA
>JAAYQK010000009.1 GCA_012519325.1 Gracilibacteraceae bacterium
CGTCTTGCATCACACCTTTCTTTAAGCGCTTGATTTGGCGTTCACTAAGATCAAGACTTTCAGCAGCTTGTTTGACAGTTATGTGTCCATCAATTAGTTTAGTTAATACAGCAAAACGAGTCAATTGCTTTTGGGACATTAGATAATGCACCTCATTCTTCATAGTGACATTTTATCACGATAGTTTACAAGGTGACATTATCACACGATAATCACACAAATCAAAATTTATGGTTGACATATATGTGACCTGAAGTTATAATGTGAATAATATTAAAAAGCTATGACTGAGAAGAAGTAAGAATGACATATTCCTTACAGAGAGCTGCCGTTTGGTGAGAGGAGCAAGGAAAAGCATTCCGAATACATCTCAAGAGCTGCTCATTGAAAGGGTATATCCCAAGTAGACTGATGCCGGGGGCCTGCACCCGTTACAGTGCTAAAGTATAACTGCGTTAAAACGCAAGTACTTGATAAGGTTGGTACCGTGAGGTATCAATAAAAAAAGGTGGTAACACGGATATAATCCCGTCCTTTGATTTCAAAGGACGGGATTTTTTACTTTTGCGAGGGGGTGGTTTCATGGATCCTGACTATTATTATAGAGGTTACAAAAAATTATTAAAAACAAATTTTAAAAATGAAGGAGAAATTGAAATGGCAAATGTAAACTTTTTTTGTAATGAACAGATACCCCTTGAAATGCATAAGGTAAGAATAGTTCAAAAGCTTGAACTTCCCCCTGTAGAACGCCGCCTCAAAGCTATGAATGAAGCCGGCAACAATACCTTCCTGCTTAAAAACAGAGATGTATTTATGGATATGCTGACAGACAGCGGTGTGAATGCCATGAGTGACAGACAGCAGGCAGCCATGCTGATAGCAGACGACAGCTATGCCGGAAGTGAAACCTTCTTCAGGCTTGAGAGCAAGCTGAATGAGATATTTGGTATGAAATACTTCCTTCCTGCACATCAAGGAAGGGCTTGCGAGAATATTATCTCCCAGACATTGGTCAAACCCGGAATGATTGTACCTATGAATTATCATTTTACTACAACTAAATCCCATATTGTACTGAATGGCGGAATTGTTGAAGAACTGGTATCAGATGCGGGGCTTGAACCGGCAAGTACCAACCTCTTTAAAGGCAATATGGATATAGCTAAGTTGAATACTTTAATAGATAAGCATGGTCCGGATAAAATCGCTTTTGTACGTATGGAAGCAGGTACCAATCTAATTGGAGGCCAGCCCTTCTCATTAGAGAACCTTGAGAAGGTACGCAGTATATGTGATAACTATGGAATAACCCTGGTTCTTGATGCAAGCCTGTTAGCTGATAATTTATACTTCATCAAGTGCCGTGAGGAACAGTATACGCATGCGAGCATAAAAGAGATTACCCTTAAGATAGCCTCCCTCTGTGATATCATATATTTCTCCGCACGTAAGCTCGGATGTGCACGGGGAGGCGGCATATGCACAAGCAATACAGAACTCTTTGAAAAAATGCGTGAACTTGTACCGCTTTACGAGGGCTTCCTCACTTACGGCGGGATGTCCGTGCGTGAAATGGAAGCTCTGACCGTAGGGCTGGACGAAACAATGGATGAGGATATTATAAGTCAGGGCCCTCAATTTATTGCTTTTATGGTCAATGAGCTTGTTAAAAAGGGCGTACCTGTTATCACTCCCCCGGGAGGGCTTGGTTGCCATATAAACGCAATGGAGTTTCTTAAGCATATACCTCAGGATCAGTATCCTGCAGGGGCTCTTGCAGCTGCATTTTACATTGCAAGCGGTGTACGGGGTATGGAGCGCGGCACCATGTCGGAGCAGAGAAATCCCGATGGGAGTGAAGTATTATCAAATATGGAGTTGTTAAGGCTTGCAATGCCTCGTCGTGTATATACCCTTTCACAGGTTAAATATGCAGTTGATCGTATGGTATGGCTCTATGAAAACCGTAATCTTATAGAGGGATTGTCCTTCACGGAGGAACCAAAAATTCTTCGCTTTTTCTTCGGAAGGCTGAAACCCGTATCAAACTGGCAGGAAAACCTTGTCGCAAAATTCCGTAAGGATTTTGGCGACAGCTTGTAAAAACTTATAATACATTAAATTTTGCTGTTGGGGTAATAATGTATTCTAGGTAAAAAAATTACAAGGAGGATTTCTAATGAAAGGGAAAACCGCAATGTTGATATTTGCAATGGTGCTCGCATTAGCTGGCTGTGCTCAAGAGCCGGCCCCGCCTGCGGAACCATCGCAGACTCCAACACCTGCACAAACAACCCCAACGCCGACCCCGACGCCGGATGTTGTAACAACCGCTTCTATAGTAGCCGACGCTGATGCGTTTAAAAAGGCTATAAGCGGTACCGGTACCTGGATAATCTGCACTATAAAGGATATGGAAATTAATGAAGAGCTTGTACTGGAAGGCGAATTCCATGACAAGAACGATCCGACTAAGGATCTTAAGCGTAAAATAGCTCTTTATGCACAGGATGCAGACCATAATGTAACAGCAAGGTATACGCTGGCAGCTCCAAAGCTTACTGTTAAGAGCCCCAATGCCAGGATACAGGGAGGAACCTTCAAAGGTGACGTTTATGTTTCTGCAAAGAACTTCGAGTTAGTCGATGCAACAGTCGATGGAAATTTATATTTTACTGGCGATGATGCTAAATCCACCTTTAAGATGGATGACAAAAGCAAAGTCACCGGAAAACAGGAATTAAAGAAGTAACAGGGAGTATCGCAAAACTACTAAATAAGTAGTTAGCGATACTCTCTTTTTATATAACCTTGATAGAAAATAATTCATGATATATAATTATATTACAATACTAACAAAAGGGAGGGCTATAAAATGACTCTTGAAGAGTATAAAAAAATAATAGGCGATGCAATAAAAAACGAAGAAGAAGCTTATTCATTCTATCGGGATGTAGCAAAGAAGACAAAGGACAAAAACATTTCGGAGATATTTGAGAACCTTGCAAAAGACGAATTATCCCATAAAGCTATACTTCAAGATTATCTTAAAGATACCGGAAAAAAATTAAAATTCGATTCGACTGCGGACTACAAGGTTGCAGAATCAGTAGACAAACCCAAACTTTCTATTGATATGAAACCCGCTGACGCTATTGCTCTGGCAATGAAAAGGGAAGAAGAAGCAATGGATATGTATAAAGAATTTGCAGCTATCAGCATTGATGAAGGACAAAAGGAAACATTCCTTAGTCTTGCTACAATGGAACAAGGACATAAGACCAAGTTGGAAGATTTGTATGTGGGCACTGCATTTCCAGAAGTTTGGTAATAAATTGGGGCAAGGAAAACCTTGCCCTAAAATAAAGGAGAGCAGGAAAACT
The DNA here is from genome assembly GCA_012519325.1 of Gracilibacteraceae bacterium. Classification (GTDB taxonomy): domain Bacteria; phylum Bacillota; class Clostridia; order Lutisporales; family Lutisporaceae; genus BRH-c25. The sequence goes on from JAAYQK010000009.1 coordinate 3,387, forward strand.
AAATGATAGAACTGATTAAAAACCTCATAAACAGTTTGATTTATGTAATCATTGTGGCTTTCATTGTTTCAAATCTGCCCATATTCAAGAAGATAATACAAAAGGATGCATTTAAGAAATCAGACCTTCTTATATTATCTGTAATCTTTGCCGTGTTCGGTATTATAAGCACATATACCGGAACAAACGTATTTGGAGCAATAGCTAATACACGAATTATCGGTGTTATGACCGGAGGAATAATCTGCGGCCCTTTTGTCGGCATTGTATCAGGTATTATCGCAGGTGTCCACAGGTTTTTGTATGATATTGGAGGTATAACCTCCCTTCCTTGTGCAATATCAACTATACTTACCGGCTTCCTATCTGCCTTGATTCATAAGAAAGGATTCCGATATCAAAAATGGCTTTATGGACTTGCCGGCGGAATCATTATTGAGAGTATAGAAATGCTATTGATTCTACTCATGTCTAAGCCTTTTTCCAGTGCACTTGCCATTGTGAAAAGCATTTATGTTCCAATGAGCTTTACAAATGCTTTAGGTATATGCATACTTATACTTCTGATACAAAACAGCTTCAAGGAAAAGGAACAAATGGCTGCTATGCAAGCACAATTAGCTCTTGAAATTGCAAATAAAACCCTCCCGTATTTCAGAGAAATCAACGGTGATTCTTTAAAAAAAGTATGTACAATAATAAAAGATTCCACAGGTGCAGCTGCAGTATCAATTACTGATAAAACTAAAATACTGGCACATGTCGGGTTAGGTTCGGATCACCATATCGACGGCGACCCCATACAGACCTTTGCTACAAAACAAGTAATAAATAATGGTCAAATGCGCATAATGAATTCACCGGAAGAAATTGAGTGCTCTTTAGAAGGGTGCCAGCTGAAGTCCGGACTTATTGTACCTTTGAAAGAAAAGGATGAAATTATCGGCACACTCAAATTATACTTTGCAAAAAGAAACGGAATATCCTTTACCCATGAAAAACTGGCTATAGGTTTATCGCAATTAATATCAACCCAAATAGAAATAAGCAAAGTGGGTAAACTGGAAGAACTGGCTGCGAAAGCTGAAATTAAAGCCTTGCAGGCTCAAATCAATCAACATTTTCTCTTTAACGCATTGAACACAATAATAGCC
>JAAYQK010000121.1 GCA_012519325.1 Gracilibacteraceae bacterium
AGGGTATGGCGGCCAATTTCGTTCAAGTCATTACCATATCTAATTTTGAAGCTATTGCTGAGGAAAAATAATTGCACTTCAGAGTAGCTGCAACCATAGTGGCGGGTAATGCACATTAACGAAGCTAAAAAGCAATTATGACCTGTAATCATATCGTCCTTGATTTTAATTATATATTTTGAGAAAGTGTCCATTTTTTACTCCCTCTAATTCAACCCTTTTTGTTTTTCTATAAAATCCTCTTTTTTACCATGCTCTCGGAGGACATGAGCAGTATTATCAAGTACTAAAATCTCTGTGGGCTGTGGGTGGCTCAAAAACATTACCGGGCTGTTTGTAAGACCATATGCACCAGATTTTTCAACGACCAGGTAATCGCCAGGCTCTGTCTCTGGGAGCATGACTCTTTGTCCTATTACATCCGTTGGCGTACATAAGGGGCCAACAATAGTTGTTTCAAAGACAGGCTCATTTTCTTTTCCCAATATAGACATAGGGAAATTATTCCTTACATGTCTGCCAAGAAAAGCCGAATTTGCGTGGAAATTTGATCCGCCGTCACAAACAACAAATGACCTGTCCTTCGATGTCTTGCAGTATAAAACCTTCGTAAGAAACTGACCTGATTCGGCTACCAAAAATCTGCCGCTTTCTACTGCAACCCGAGCATTACGGAATTTATCTCTGTATTCGCCCCAAATTTTGTTAACACCGGATTTCAAAGCGTATAGATCCAATTCCTGATCACACTTGAAGTATGGAACTCCAAAGCCACCTCCCAAGTCAATAAATTTCAACTCAGTTCCTGCCTTTGCTTGAATGTCCAGAGCCATCCTAAACACATCACTCATTGAGGAAATTATATTGTTGGCATCCAGCACCTGGGTACCCATATATACGTGAATCCCTATAAAGTTCACATTCGGAGCTTGGAGCAGTATATTTATGTTTTTCATTAGCTCTTTATAATCAATACCAAATTGCGTAGGTACGCCTGACATCTTCATACCGGCACCCGACACATCACAATCAGGGTTTATCCGGATAGATACATTTACTTTTACAGATTTTCTTTGAGCAATCTCTTGAATAATTTCTAATTCTGCAAAGGATTCCACGTTAATGCTGTAAATCTCTTTGTCAATTGCATAGGCCAGCTCATCATATGTTTTGCCGGGGCTGGTAAATATGATATCCTTTACAGGGAAGCCTGCAGCTAATGCTATGTGCAATTCGCCTTCTGAAGCCACTTCAATCCTGCTCCCAAGACTTTTCATATACTGGCAGATCACAAGCAATGGATTAGCTTTCATTGAATAGAATATTTCAAATTGCTCAGGCAGACTACTTTTCAGTTTCGTGTACTGCTTTTGAATAACTCCGGCATCATATAAATACATGGGACTTTGGTATGTTTTCAATATTTCCAATTTCCTGTTAATATCCACTTTGATATCCGTCCAGAAAAGCTTTATTCTATCAATTCTGGTTCCTTTCTATATTATTTCCTTGAGTAATAATCCGTGTAGTCAATACATTCTTTCCGCTTCTTCAGCAGGTTACAATGCATTGTTTCAAGGATTGCCTCGGAAAAGTCCGCTTCCTTCCATTTAGAGTAGGGTATACCAAACCCAAGGTACTCCCACAGGTCTGCATTCTTTTGCTCATGTTCTCCAAAGGGTTCCAGCATTACAATCGGAGTAGCTGCCGCAAGGGAATCCACAAGAGTGCCTCCGCCGGTTTTACTTATGATAGCTCTGGCTTCCCTTACTAAATCAAACATTACGTGATATTCAAAATTGTTTCTGTAATCAAGTTCTCCTGTGCCTTTTGCCTGAGCAAGCGGTGGGAATTCGTATGTTTCTCCCTTGCAACTGTCCCAGGCAACCCATGAAGGATCATTGACAAAATACCTATTTCCATCTTTTCTATCCGAAGCTTCCTCTGGTTCGTAGCCTATGACATCTAAAGGGATGCCATTCTGTACCAGTTCGTTTATTCGCTCGCGGTATGTGCCCATTCCCCAGCCTCCGCCATGAATTAAATACCTTTTGGCCCGTCTGGAAAAGGGAATGCACTCGTGGCCAGATACCGGTATATGGTACTCCACAGTTCTGTTATGGGAGTCAAACAACCAAACTTCATCACAATCCCGATTGTATTCCTGATACAAGGCTTTTACATTTTTCCAGGAGGGGGCCAAATCGGAATCGGTGTATATGATATCAACATTAACCTTTTGAGGTGCTATTTCTCGATATTTATGAATAACATGCATCCAGTGACCGGACAGAATAATAAAATTCGTCCTGGCCTCCTGTCTCCACCTCTCCGTCAGGTCATTGACAGTATTGCTGTCAAGGCTTTCCCTCGTATCCAGCAACATTCTTGTAGACATTAATGCCGCCGAGAAACTCTTGTGGTAGACTTTCCTGCTGCTTTTCACCTTTTCGATTTTGTCCTTTGTCATAAGGGACTCGAATACAAGAACCTCACTAGGAATCCCTTTTTGCCTGAATCTTCTGTCCAGCAGAAGACCAATTATATAAAATCCCAGACCAAATCCCGAGCAAAGAATTGTAACCTTTTTTTGTTCCATTGTTTTACACCCCCTCAACAGAATATCAATAAGCTTATACTTTTCCCTGGATTGTCCGGTGAAAGCACTTTCCGTCCGCTTCCATCTTCGCTTCCATAAACCGCGACATTCCCGTAGTCTGTCCTTCTACATATAAAACCCTGTTTGTATCAAAGAGCCTTGTAAAGAAATCGACCTTCCAGATTGATGGTTCCTGGTTTTCAATACCGTATTCATCCAGATAGGTAA
>JAAYQK010000122.1 GCA_012519325.1 Gracilibacteraceae bacterium
GCCAATTATTTTGCCAATGAAAATTATACTCTAAGTGACACTTCAAACAACCTAAGGGTGGTGTGCAGAGTTTTAGTCCTCATCAAAGCCAAGCTCCTCTGCTGCTTTTATGCATGCATCTATTCCAAAGCCTTTTCTATAAAGAAAGTTCAACAGCTTTATCCTCTTTTCTCTGCTGCTGCCTTTCAGGTACGGTGCCTTTTTCCTTGCGGCAATTGCAGCAGATTCATAATCATCCATCTCAGCTTCATCAAGCTTTTGCTTAATGATTTCCTTATCTATCCCTTTAGAGAAAAGCTTTTGGTAAATACTGCGCCGGCTTGCGCCGGTTGTACCCTTTATGGCTCTGATATAACTTTCAGCATAGCTTTCATCATTTATATAGCCTATCTTCTTTAAATATTGCACCGCTCTTTTTATTGCCTTCGAGTCATGCTGCTTTTCGCAAAGGCGTCTTTCAATTTCTTTTTCTGTTTTAGATGCGCGGGCAAGCATATAAAGGGCAGCTCTAAGAGCGCCCTTATATTGGATTGTTTCCAGAGTTTTATTAAATTCAGTTTCATTAAGCTCCATTCCTTCTGACAAGCAAAGCTCTTGAAGAATGTCACTCTCAACTGAAAAACGGTATTCTCCGTCAATATAAATATTATACCTTTTAATATTTTTTATTTGCTGTTCAATTTTTGTAATTCTCATGGATTATATATCCTTATTTTATATTTAGTCATTCTCTTGGGTATCGTCAGATGTAGTATTCGATTTGGATAATTCCAAATTAAACATTTCTCTTAGTTTTTTATCAAGTTCATTAGTGATGTCAGGATTATCCTTAAGGAATTGCTTTGCATTTTCTCTTCCCTGTCCTATTCTTGTATCTCCATAGGAAAACCATGCGCCGCTTTTCAATATCAGATCGTTATTGACTGCTGCGTCAAGAATACTGCCCTCTCTTGAAATGCCCTGACCGTACATGATATCGAATTCTGCTTGCTTGAAGGGAGGTGCGACCTTATTCTTGACAACCTTAACCCTTGTCCTGCTTCCGGTCATATCGTTTCCAATCTTTATGTTCTCAACCTTTCTTACTTCAAGTCTGACGGAAGCATAGAATTTAAGCGCCCTTCCGCCAGGTGTTGTCTCCGGATTGCCAAACATGACACCAACCTTTTCCCTAAGCTGGTTGATAAATATAACAGTAGTCCTTGACTTACTGATAACCCCGGCAAGCTTCCTGAGTGCCTGAGACATAAGCCTTGCCTGCAGTCCGACATGAGCATCTCCCATTTCTCCGTCAATTTCTGCTTTTGGTACTAGTGCTGCAACAGAGTCAACAACAACTACATCAATCGCTCCACTTCGAACAAGTGTTTCTGCGATTTCCAAACCTTGCTCCCCTGTATCCGGCTGAGATACTATAAGGTTTTCGATATCCACGCCCAGGTTCTTGGCATATAATGGATCCAATGCGTGCTCCGCATCTATGAAGGCAGCTTCACCACCATTTTTCTGTGCTTCTGCAATTATATGCAGCGCCACGGTAGTCTTCCCCGAAGATTCAGGTCCAAAAATTTCAACTATTCTTCCCCTAGGGACACCACCTATTCCCAATGCTATGTCAAGCTCAATAGAGCCTGTGGAAACAGCTTCAACATTCATTTTGGTAGCATCGCCAAGCTTCATAATCGAGCCTTTTCCGAATTGCTTTTCAACTTGGCTGAGAGCCAGTTCTATTGCTTTCTTTTTATCGTTCATCGCTGCACACATTAACTTCCGCACCGTCCTTTCATCACTTCTGCCTTAAAGGCAAAGCGAACAAATGTTCTTATATTTCTATTATATTATATTGCTAATTATTAGTCAAGAAAATTACATAATTTTACTATTATTTCTATAATGACA
>JAAYQK010000123.1 GCA_012519325.1 Gracilibacteraceae bacterium
AGAGAGCATACAGGAAGTTATCAGCGAAGCTAAAGACCTGGACAGCATAATAATGTTTACCCTTGTTGTGCCTGAACTAAGGGAATATCTTACGAAACAGGCAGCCTTGCATAATATTGCTTGTGTTGACATAATGGGGCCTGCTGTAGAGGCTATTGCTAAAGTCACAGGCCAGCATCCAACTGACATCCCGGGTGCATTGAGAAAGCTTGATGACGAATACTTCAGAAAGATAGAGGCTATGGAATTCTCGGTAAAATATGACGACTGCAAGGATCCGAGGGGTATAAAGAAGGCGGATCTGGTGTTGCTGGGAATATCCAGGACATCAAAGACTCCTTTGGGAATGTTTCTTGCAACCAAGAATTTAAAAGTTGCAAATATTCCTCTGATGCCGGAGGTGAAGCCGCCGAAGGAGCTTTTTGAAATATCTCCTAAGAAAATAATTGGCTTGGTAATAAGCCCGGATCAACTGAACTCAATACGACTGGAAAGGCTGAAAACTCATGGCCTAAGCGGACAGGCAAATTATGCCAGCAAGGAAAGAATAGCATATGAGCAAAAATATGCTGAGGAAATAATGAGTAAAATCGGATGCAGGATAGTTGATGTAACCGATAAAGCAATTGAGGAAACGGCAAATATAATACTTCAAATATTAAAGGAGGCAAACGAAGAATGAAAAAATACGTTTACAATTTCAAGGAAGGCAAAGCTGCAATGAAAGACCTCTTGGGAGGCAAAGGTGCCAATTTGGCTGAAATGACCAATATTGGGCTGCCGGTACCTCCAGGATTCACTATAACTACGGAGGCTTGCAACGAATATTACAACAAAGGGGAAGAGCTCTGGAGCGAGCTTATTGATGAGATACTGGAAAAGCTTAAAGAGCTTGAGAACACAACCGGAAAAACTTTCGGCGGAGGAAGCAACCCCCTGCTTGTTTCGGTAAGGTCCGGTGCGAAATTTTCCATGCCCGGAATGATGGATACGATTCTTAACCTCGGCTTGAATGATGAGGTTGTCAAGACTGTAAGGGATGCTACGGACAACGAGAGATTTGCAATGGACAGCTACAGAAGGTTCATCCAGATGTTCAGTGATGTTGTAATGGAGATCCCCAAGTCAAAATTCGAAAGAGTACTTGATGAAATAAAGGAGCAAAAGGGTGCAAAATTTGATACCGATCTCACAGCTTCCGACCTGAAGGAAGTAGTGGAGAAGTTCAAGAGCATCTACAAGGAGGAAAAGGGAGAAGAATTCCCTCAGAATCCGAAGGACCAGCTGCTGCTGGCAGTTACAGCGGTTTTCAGATCATGGAACAACGAGAGGGCTATAATATACAGATCCATGAACAATATACCCGGAAACCTGGGTACGGCTGTCAACGTACAGTCAATGGTATTCGGAAATATGGGAAATGATTGCGGAACAGGTGTTGCTTTTACAAGAAATCCGGCAACGGGAGAAAAGAAGATATTCGGGGAATTCCTTATGAATGCACAGGGAGAAGATGTTGTTGCAGGGATAAGGACACCCCAGTCCATTGAAAAGCTCAGTGAAATAAACCAGGAGGTTTATGACCAGTTCATAAGCGTGGCAAATCTTCTGGAGAATCATTACAAAGATATGCAGGATATAGAATTCACCATAGAAAAGGGCAAGCTTTTCATGCTTCAGACAAGAAACGGGAAAAGGACGGCTGCTGCAGCCCTCAGGATTGCCGTTGAGCTTGTTGAGGAAGGCAAGATAACCAAGGAAGAGGCGGTATTGCGTGTAGAACCGGTACAGCTGGATCAGCTGCTGCACCCCAACTTTGATACGGCAGCACTCAAAAATGCAGTGTCAATTGCAAAGGGACTTCCGGCTTCACCGGGAGCTGCTTCAGGGAAGATATACTTCACAGCGGCTGATGCGGTTGAGGCATCGAAAAATGGTGAAAAAGCA
>JAAYQK010000124.1 GCA_012519325.1 Gracilibacteraceae bacterium
GTACAATAATTTCATTAGTTATTGTACAGGTTTAGTTTATTTATATACCTTTCACCCTCTGAGGATAATCGTGTTCCTTTAGGGCCCTTGTGGATTACTACCAGATTATATTGTGCCAATATATTCAGTCTGTTTCTCACCATCTGCTCTGTCATGCGTATTTCTTTGCCGCATGTTTCTGCCAGCTTCGCCCTGCTGATATAAGGGTTTCCTCTGTCTTTTGCCCGTTTCAGGGCCGAAAGAATGACTTGAAGCTCTTCCAGGGGCATTTCATCTTCAATTGTTCTTAATGTCTTCTCCTGACTCAAGGATCTGATATTTGTGATAAAGGGCAGGTCTTTCCTTCTCACAACACCGTCACCGACAATATTATAAAGATATTCGATCATATTTTCCAGCTCACGGATATTTCCAGGCCAATCATATTCCATAAGTATATCCATAGCATCGTTCCCAATTATCATTTTTTTCTTCATTGGAAATTTTTCAAGTATTTTTTCAATAAGCAAAGGAATATCTTCTTTTCGTTCTCTTAAAGGGGGTATACGGATCGGCAGCACCTTCAGCCTGTAATATAAATCTTCCCTAAATTTTCCTGATTGCACAAGGGTTTCAAGATCCTTATTTGTAGCTGCAATAATTCTTACATCTATTGGAAGAATTTTTGTTCCCCCTATTCTCATTACCTCCTTTTCCTGAAGCACTCTCAATAAGCGGGCCTGTATTCTTAAGGAAGCATCACCTATTTCATCCAGGAATATGGTTCCTTTGTGGGCTTGCTCGAAAAGTCCGGCATGTCCGCCTTTTTTTGCTCCGGTAAATGCTCCTTCCTCATAGCCGAACAATTCGCTTTCCAGGAGATTCTCAGGAAGTGCTGCGAAATTAACAGCGACAAACGGGCCATGCTGTTTATTAGAAGCCTTGTGAATTGCATGGGCAAATAATTCTTTTCCGATTCCGCTTTCGCCTGTAAGCAGCAGGGTTGAATTGCTTTTGGCAAGCTTCCTTGCTATTTCTTTTGTTTCAGTTATTTGTTTGCTTTTTCCGACAATGTTGGAGAAATCATATTTGGCAGTATGTCCTCTCTTTGCTAAATTGGCTCTGACTATATTTTCCATTTCCATTATTTCGGACAGATCCTTGAAGGTTATGATAGCTCCTTGATTTTCAGAATTTTTTATAATAGGCATCATTGTCAAAAGAATTTTTTTACCCATTATTTCATGGACCTTCCTGTATAAACCGAAGTTTTCACTTGTCGAAGATTTTAAATCAATATCAAGTATGTCGTCTAATACTTCCTGCTTATTGCCTTTACCATTGGAATTGAATAGTTTTTTTGCATTCTCGTTGCTGAACATTATTTTGCCATTTCTATCGATACCCACTATTCCGTCACTTATTACGTTCAGTATGGTATTAAGCTGTTCTTTCATATTGTCGGCGGTTTCCAAGGCTTTTACAACCTTTTTACTTGAATATACAAAATCCTGTAAGAATCTGACGGACGTCAGATTAGTTCTTTCATCAAGCATATTTAATTTCAGCATGATTTCAGTAATTGTAGTCAGGTCGATTTTACTGTAACCTAAATCTATGACATTTTTTATATAATCCGGGACAATATGGGTTTCACCTGTTGTTATAGCATAATTGGCCTGCTGCAAATATTTTTGACCGGGATAATAGGGATACATTTTAATATGGTTTATGCCCAGACCCAAAAGAAGGGAAATGGAGTTTTCAGCAAGATACTTATTTACGTCAACAAACAATACTTCTTCCCCATTGGGTATGTGTAATACATCCTCAAGCCTATAGTGATTCAGAGCTCTCCTGGCCACCAGAATCTCAGACCTTGGGTCGATATATTTTATGGCTGATTCCTTTAAGTATTCATGGCATATCAGTACCAACCTATCGTAGATTTTA
>JAAYQK010000010.1 GCA_012519325.1 Gracilibacteraceae bacterium
ACATTGTGCTAATCTTTCATGTTAACTTTACAGAGTCTTCATCAAACTAATGTTTTTAATATTCATCTGCCAATCACTGCCACAATACATTCTTCACAAGACTGTTAGTCTTTGGACTTTTCATAGCTCACTAGCTTATAATTCAATTTTTGCAACGATATGAATTAATACAATCACGACAATTGCAATGACTTTATTTACAATATTCGATAAATGTTTCCATATTCCTCCATATATGTTAAAATAATATCCAGCATTATTACAATTAGTATATTTACACGCATTATAATGCGCATTATAATATAGATATAGGGGGCACACAGATGAAATCATATTCTTCAAGGGAAGTGATCAAAATACTAGAAGAAGACGGCTGGTATTTTGTTAGGTGTGTTGGAGATCATCATCAGTTTAAACATCAATTTAAATCAGGTAAAGTGACAATAACGCATCCGATAAAAGACATGCCCATTGACACTCTGAAAAGTATAGAAAAACAGGCGGGGATAAAATTAAAATAATTCCTCCTGCGCCTCCTATAAAAATCGAATATAAATAATTACAAGGAGATATTTCTTATGAAAAAAGATCATTATATTTATCCCGCAGTTTTCAACTATGCGGAAGATGGAATTTCCATTATATTTCCGGATTTACCGGGTTGTATTCCTTGTGCATCTAATGTTGATGAAGCAATTCACAATGCTAAAGAAGCCCTGGCACTCCATTTATATGGAATGGAAGAAGACAATGACTTAATTCCCGAACCCACAGCTATAAATAAGATTAAATTGAAGCCAAACCAGGCAATTGTTCTGATTGAGGTACACATGCCCCTCTATAGGGAGGCAATAGAAAACGAATATGTCAGAAAGAATGTAACATTACCCCATTGGCTTGAGAAACTTGCTGAAAAAAAAGGCATAAATTTTTCTCAGGTACTTCAAAAGTCATTGAAAGATATTCTTGGCATTGAAGAGTATAAACACTCTTAGGGGGCTGGATTATTAAAACCGCCGCTCTTATCAGCTAAGAACGGCGGCTATTTTTTGTGTAATAACAACTTAGGTCCAGGTACAGCACTCAAGAACTTATTTGTTACAGCTATTATAAAAAGTTCTCATGTTCTGTGCCTAACTCCATAGAATTCCTCTTTACTTTTCTTAAAATTTTTCCATATGGGTGAGATGCATCTTTATCTCCAACAACTTCCAGCTTACCATCAGCTATCATCTTTTTTATACGCAAGGCATACCAGCCATCCCCAACTCCTAAAGGATATTTTCCCAAAATAGTCCCGATAAGTTTAGCCATAACAAATTCTTGGTCGGGAATATTTTTAATGATGATGTGATCATAGAAGTCTTCGGGAACAGAAATCAGCCTACCATTGACCAGTGCCCGCAATGGTGCATTTTCGTCTCTTAGATCATTCCATAGACTGCTTTGCATGCGTTTTTCATTATCAGTTATCTCTCGCTCCAAAGGCAAGAATCTATAAAACTGGCCAGGTGTAATCTCTGTCCAATCAGTACAGGATTGTATCGTGTTATCAGAGGTTTCCCAATACTCAGGCAGTGAAATAGTACTGATTTTGCATTCGATGTTTCGCAAAGCGTCACAAAGAAAAGCAAAAGCACAAGCCGAAAATGGTGTGTTACTTTTCCAGACCCGTATAGGTTCTCCGTTTCTTGCGGCGATAAGCAGTTTTTCAAAATCTTCACGCTGAGAGTTGAAATACCGTTCTATTTCGCTGTCCTCAAAGGTTACTGACCCAAACACTTTTATAAATACATTTTTACGAGCTTCACTGTCAATTCCGCCGGCAATATCACCTATATCCAGGTTAAATCCAATGCAGGCTACATCTTTGGAATTTCCTCCAAGGGCTTTACCTTCATACTGTTTTTCCAATTCCTTTTTTGATGGCTTTTTACCTTTACCTATATACCCGATAGCACCGCATAGCATATTTTTCTTATTATAGTTTTTTGCCACTTTCATATCACCTTTTACGCTATCACTGAATACGACTTCTAACATATATTCACCTCCTATTATATAATTATTGGGACTCCATTGGGCGACCCTACGTATACCAATGATAGCTTATATAAAATCATCCGGTGTCTCAAGAGAAATAGCTCCAATCTTCCCTCCGCGAAATTCATCAAGAAGCATTGCGGAAGTTCTTTGCATGTCAACTTCTCCCCCCACTATTATGCAGCCTCTTTTTCTTCCTATTGTCTCCAGCAGCATGTCAGCGGTTACAGCTGCAGGTATATCTTCCAGCTTATATCTTTTCTTCAGCTTCTCCGGGAATTTTTCCGCCAATACCTGCAAAAGATTAAGAGCCAGTTCATTTACATCCAATATCTCATCCTTTATTGCTCCGGTAAAGGCAAGATACATTCCTGCCCTTTTGTCTTCAAATTTTGGCCAAAGGATTCCCGGTGTGTCCAACAGCTCAAGCTCAGGGCTCACTTTTATCCATTGCTTTGCTTTTGTGACTCCAGGCCTGTCTCCTGTCCGGGCTGCACTTCTTCCTGCAAGCTTGTTTATAAAGGTGGACTTCCCTACATTGGGTATTCCTATTATTAGTGCCCTGGTTGTCTTTACAAGTAAACCCTTGCTTCTCAATCTGTCAAGCTTTTCTTTCATTAGCTGTCTTGAAGCAGACAATACATCCTTAAGTCCGCTGCCCTTCAATGAATCAACCAGTATTGCCCTTGTGTTTGCCCTATTGAAGTAGTCCAGCCATTTTTTATTAGCTGAGGGGTCTGCCAGGTCACTTTTATTAAGCACGATTATTCGATTTTTATTTCCAACTATATCATCTACTTCAGGGTTTCTACTGCTCAAGGGTATCCTTGCATCCAGCAGCTCTATAACGATATCAACCAGTTTTAGCTCTTCGGTTATCTTTCTCTTGGCTTTAGCCATATGCCCCGGATACCACTGGATATTCATGCGTATCACACTCCCTCCTGCATCAAAGTGAAACAAAAAAGGGCTGTTTAGCCCCTTTTATCTGATTTCTTTTATCTTGGCACGCTTTCCTACTCTGCCTCTTAAGTAATTTATTTTTGCTCTTCTTACCTTACCTTTTCTTACCACTTCAATCCTGTCGAATTTAGGTGAGTGCAAAGGGAATGTTCTTTCAACTCCAACTCCATATGAAATCCTTCTTACGGTAAATGTCTCAGACAATCCACCGCCCTGTCTTTTCATAACTACACCTTCGTACACCTGAATTCTTTCCCTGTTTCCTTCCTTGACCTTAACATGTACTTTAACAGTATCACCAACGTTAAAATCAGGTATATCATTTCTAAGCTGTTCGCTTTCTATAGCTTTTATCAAATCCATAACAATGTCCCTCCTTCCGCCATAGACGTTCATGTACAAATTGCATCGTTTTTTTTGACAGCGGAACGCCCGTAATAACGTTAAAAGTATACCATATGACAAACTTTGTTGCAAGGGCTTAAAGTAATTATTTGCATTCCCTTTTTATCTTATCCAGGAGCTTAATATCCTCCTGGGATAATTCAGCTTTGGAAAGTAAATCCGGCCTTCTTTCATAAGTTCTTTTCAAAGACTGATATCTTCTCCATTTCTCAATATTTTCATGATGCCCCGAAAGAAGTATTTCCGGAACCGGCCTTCCCATGAAGACAGGAGGCCTTGTGTATTGAGGATACTCCAATAAGCCCTGGCTAAAAGATTCAACAGAATAAGAGGCATCCTCCTTAAGCACTCCGGGAACAAGCCTGCAGGTTGCGTCTACTACTGCCATAGCTGCAATTTCTCCTCCTGTAAGAACAAAATCACCAATGGATATTTCCTCGTCCACCAATGCTTCGGTAACTCTCTCGTCTATTCCCTCATAATGCCCGCATATTATCGTAATGTTTTTATAGCAGCTTAGTTCCTCTGCTTTTGACTGGTCAAAGGTTCTTCCCTGAGGGCTCATAAGAATGATGTGGGGTTTCTCTCCAAGCTTTTCCCTTATTGCTTCCACAGCGGCAAATATCGGCTGGCACTGCATTATCATTCCAAGCCCGCCGCCATAGGGATAATCATCAACTTTTTTATGCTTGTTATCCGAATAATCCCTTATATTATGAAATTCTAGGTCCAAAAGCTTTTTATCCACTGCTCTTCCTATAATACTTTCTTTTAACACCGCCTCAAACATCTCAGGAAAAAGAGTCAATATATCTATTCTCATTTAAATCAAACCCTCTGGCGTTTCTATAATAATTTTTTGGTTCTCCAAATCAATTACCTTGACTACATCCTTTAAGGCAGGAATCAGAATTTCCATATCCGCGGATTGGACTACATAAACATCGTTACTTCCTGTTTGAAGCACATCCTTGACAGTACCTAACAACCGGCCTTTTTCATCATATACCTCTGAATCTATCAAATCGCAAATGAAATACGTGTCCTTGGGAAGCTTAACGGCTGATTTCCTGTCTACCTTAATATACGAATTCCTAAGCTTATTTGCAGCCTCTTCCGAATCAATACCTTTTAGCTTAACAGCAACTGTACTTTTTAAGAGCTTGATTCTTTCCACTTCATGTTTCACAAGCTCGTTATTTTCTGCTATATAAACCTCTTCGAGTTTTTCAAACCTGCTCATGTCATCAGTAAGAGGATATACCTTAACTTCTCCCCTTAAACCGTGAGTATTTATTATTTGTCCTATACTCAGATACTCAAGCATGCTAATCTGCTCCCAACAGTTTTATTAATAAAAATTGGTTATAAGGCCGTTTTATCAACGCTAAAACGACCTTATAAGAAGAAACTAAACAATTAAAGTATCTCTACGATTACCTTTTTATCCAGCTTTGCTGAACTTGACTTTACAACGGTTCTTATTGCTCTTGCAATTCTTCCGTTCTTTCCTATGACCTTACCCATGTCCTCAGGAGCAACTGTAAGTTCTAATACTATTGACCTTTCACTCTCTGTCTCCCTTACCTTTACCATTTCAGGGCGGTCAACAAGGGCTTTTGCTATTACTTCTACCAGCTCTTTCAATTACAACACTCCTAATGGATATTTGAGCCATATAATTAAGCCTCAATTATTCCGCTCTTTTTCAAAAGCGACCTTACTGTATCTGATGGTTGGGCTCCGCAATCAAGCCACTTCTTCGCCTTTTCAGCATCTATCTTGATTTCTGCAGGTTCAGTTATAGGATTGTAGTATCCTATTTCCTCAATAAACTTACCGTCTCTTGGGGATCTTGAATCAGCAACAACTAATCTATAGAAAGGTGCCTTTTTTGCTCCCATTCTCTTCAATCTGATTTTAACTGACATTAAATTCACCTCCTTGTATAAAGCTGATTGTTATTAATAATATTTCTATCTAAAGAAAGGCATTTTCATTTTACCCTTCTTCATATCCTTTTCCATTCCTGCTAACTGCTTCAACATCTTCTTTGATTTCTCGTAATTTTTTATGACCCTGTTAACATCCTGTATGCTGGTGCCGCTGCCTGAAGCAATCCTTCTTCTTCTGCTTCCGTTTATTATATCCGGGTTCTGTCTCTCTTTTTTTGTCATTGACCTGATTATTGCCTCAACCTTTATAAGTTCTCTGTCATCGACCTCCACACCCTTAAGTTTGCTTGAGGCCATCCCCGGCAGCATCTCCAGTATTGAGCTTAAAGGACCCATCTTCTTCATTTGCTGCAGTTGGTCAAGAAAATCGTCAAAGGTGAACTGCTGGTTTCTGATCTTTCTCTCCAATTCGAAGGCCTTCTTCTCATCAAAGGCTGACTGAGCTTTCTCAATAAGACTCAGCACATCACCCATCCCAAGAATCCGTGATGCCATCCTATCGGGATGAAAGGGCTCAAGATCGTTCATCTTTTCACCCATACCGGCAAATTTTACGGGCTTTCCTGTAACGGCTTTTACCGATAATGCAGCACCGCCTCTTGTGTCCCCATCCAGTTTGGTAAGTATTACCCCGTCAATTCCAAGCCTTTCATTGAAGCTTTCTGCGACATTTACGGCATCCTGTCCCGTCATGGAATCAACAACAAGGAGTATTTCCGTCGGTTTAACATTTTTCTTGATATCTGCCAGTTCATCCATTAGCTCATCATTTATATGAAGACGTCCTGCCGTGTCTATAATTACAACGTCATTTCCGTTTTTCAATGCATGTGCAACTGCAGCTTTGGATATATCCACAGGGCTCACTTTGTCACCCATGGTGAATACTTCTATACCTACCTGGCTGCCGACAACCTGCAGTTGTTTTATTGCCGCAGGCCTGTATACGTCACCGGCAACCAACAGCGGATTTTTCCCCTGCTTTTTAATTAACAGTCCGAGCTTTCCACATGTTGTTGTCTTACCTGCACCCTGAAGGCCTACCATCATAAAGACGGTAGGAGGTTTTGATGAAAATATGATTTTGCTGTTGGTGCTTCCCATAAGCTCTGTCATCTGCTCATTTACTATCTTTATGACCTGCTGACCCGGAGTCAGGCTGTCCAATACCTCGTGCCCCACTGCCCTTTCGGTAACTTTGGCTATAAAATCCTTAACAACCCTATAGTTGACGTCAGCTTCCAAAAGTGCCATTTTAACTTCTCTCATTGCATCCTTAACATCTTTTTCGCTTAACTTTCCGGCACCCCTCAACTTTTTCAGCGTACTTTGCAATTTTTCTGTCAGACCCTCAAATGCCAAATATCTCACCTCATTTTGTTCCGCGTTCCGTTCCTTTCGGATCGCGCAGGATTTGGATATATTGTTATTAATACTTATGATATATTATATATATACTCCTTTATTTCTTTAAGCTTCTCCTTCATATTATGTTTGTCAAATTCTTTTTCTTTTATCAATTCATCAAGCATCTCAATGGTTTTTTGCATATTTTGCTTTTGTTTCAGAAACCTGTCCACCAGGCCGAGCTTTTCCTCATATTGGTACAATGTCTTTTCAGCCCTCTTCAGAGTATCATAAACTCCTTGCCTGCTTATACCCTTCTGTTCTGATATTTCACCCAGAGAGAGATCATTATTGTAATACATGTCAACTATCTCTATCTGCTTCTCCGTAAGCAGCTGGCCATAAAAATCAAACAACAATGCTATTTGTACAAGCTTGTCATACATATATATACCTCAGATCCCTGCTTAAACTAAAATTCTCTGTACAAAATCAACTGCGGCGGCATATAGCCAATTATGCTTTACCATAAATAAAATAACAATGTAAAGGTTGTAACCTTTACATTGTTATTTTATATTAATACTATGCATTTGTCAACCTGTTTATTTATTGTTGTGATTATCGTGTGATAATGTCACCTTGTAAACTATCGTGATAAAATGTCACTATGAAGAATGAGGTGCATTATCTAATGTCCCAAAATCAATTGACTCGTTTTGCTGTATTAACTAAACTAATTG
>JAAYQK010000125.1 GCA_012519325.1 Gracilibacteraceae bacterium
CAACGGCGATTCTTTAAAAAAAGTGTGTACAATAATTAAAGAATCTACAGGTGCAGCTGCAGTTTCAATTACTGATAAAACTAAAATCCTGGCACATGTAGGATTAGGTTCGGATCATCATATCAGCGGTGACCCTATACAGACCTTTGCTACAAAGGAAGTGATAAATAGTGGTCAAATGCGCATAATGAATTCACCGGAAGAAATTGAGTGCTCTTCGGAGGAATGCCAGCTGAAATCCGGTCTTATTGTGCCTTTGAAAGAGAAGGACGAAATTATCGGCACACTTAAATTATACTTTGCAAAAAGAAGCGGAATATCCTTTACCCATGAAAAACTGGCTATAGGTTTATCACAATTAATATCAACACAAATAGAAATAAGCAAAGTCGGCAAGCTGGAGGAACTGGCTGCGAAAGCTGAAATTAAAGCCTTACAGGCTCAAATTAATCCGCATTTTCTCTTTAACGCATTGAACACAATAGTAGCCCTTTTGAGAGTTAATCCTAACAGCGCCAGAGAATTAATCGTTAACCTTTCAACCTATTTAAGGTACAACATAGAAGAAACAAGTACTTTTGTTGATATCAGCAAGGAGCTTCAACAGGTCAAATCATACGTGGAAGTAGAAAAAGCACGATTCGGAGATAAACTGAACGTTATTTATGATATTGATGAAAGCATCCGTGTAAAAATTCCTTCTCTTATCATACAACCAATTGTCGAAAACTCCATAAAGCATGGGATTCTGAAGGGATCCGGCACAGGAAATATTGTAATTTCCGTAAAAAAGCATAACTCTGACGAAATCAGGGTATCAGTAGAGGATGACGGTATAGGTATACCCCAGTCTTTCATAGAGAATTTGCATGCCGGAAAGATTAAAGAAAACAAAATCGGTATATCAAATGTTGATAACAGGCTCCGCCATATATATGGCTCCGGGCTCAGCATTGAACGTCTTGATGTTGGGACAAGAGTCAGTTTTACACTTAATATGAGTGCTTAATTGCCTATAAATATATATTCAGGCAGGGGTGAGCTTTTTGAACTGCATTATTGTAGATGATGAATACCCATCCATACAGGAATTAAGTTATTTTATTGAAAATTTTAGTTCGATAAAAATATCGGAAACCTTTGATGACAGCATCAAAGCCCTTGAATATGTCCAACGAAACACAGTAAATGTCATTTTCTTAGATATTAATATGCCTAAGCTGGATGGACTAACCTTCAGCAAAGTGATAAACACTCTGCCGGTTAAACCTATTCTTGTGTTTATAACCGCTTACAGTGAACATGCCCTTGAAGCCTTTGAGGTTTCCGCCTTTGATTATATTTTGAAGCCTTATTCTCAAACCAGAATAGCAGACACACTTCGAAGACTTGAAAACAGTGCTGTTGCCAAGCTGCATATAGATAGAATAACTCTGCGGAAAAATGAAAAACTGGTTGTGCTTGACGCAAATGATATATATTATTGCGAGGCTCATAAGCATGAGGTTAATGTATATACGAAGGATGAACATTTTATAGTCAACTCAAGTATTTCCGATTTCCATAAGAAGCTTAAGCAAGACTCTTTTTTCCGCTGCCATCGTTCTTACATAGTTAATATAGACAAAATTACGGAAATAATCCCTTGGTTCAATAATACATATATGCTGAAGCTCAAGGGGTTAGATGCAGAGATTCCGGTGAGCAGGCAGAATATTCCGCTATTTAAAAAACTAATGGGAATCTAGGATCTCAATTTATAGTTTTTCATGTTCTTTTGTATGCATTTTGTGTGCCTATTTTGTCATTTCAGGTAAAAACAAACACCTGCCATTAGTTTCCTTATATAATATGGTTGTACAAAAGTATAGCATTATGATATATTTCATATTATTTACAAGAGGGTATTCATTTGGAGGAGCATAATGAAATATGAAGAGTACATCGATCTGCTGATATCAAAGCTTGAAAGAAACTTTACCATTGAAAGGGATATAGTGATTTTTGATAGTAAAATAGATTTGACTGCTAAGTTTTCAAATACAAGTGTAAGGACATTTATTACTAAGAACGATATAATCGATCGGTATGATAATTATGAGCACATATATGTCAAGAGATATGATAATGTAACGGAAAAAGATGTTGTCACTTTCGGACAGTTCTTGAAAAGAATATCGGATGAGTATATTAAGCCGGACAAAGATCATATGAGTACATTTATTACGGGAGTATTGATCGGAAATCATATTGATCAAAATGCAATAAAAATAATCGAAAAGTTCAATTATAGAAAGGCATTTTGCTTCTATCTGAAAGGCTGGTGCGATGTGAGACTTGTATATGCAGGCCTGGATGATAACAAACTTATTACAAACAAGGACGGCAAAAAAGTAAAAAAATTATATGAGTTTGGAAATGATTTTGGTCAAAGAGAGCATTAAGGAAATAGTATTTCCTATGCAAATAAAAAGGAGGTAGTTTTATGAACTCATTGGTATTATTATTAATCGGTATTGTTGCATTTCTGGCAGCTTACGCTCTTTACGGCAAATGGCTGGCCAATCAGTGGGGAATTG
>JAAYQK010000126.1 GCA_012519325.1 Gracilibacteraceae bacterium
AGCATTTAACCCTGAAAAACTTAAAAAAATGAAAATGAAGTTTATAGGGCAGGGCCTTGTTAAAATATCTATGGAGGCTTATTTAACCAATTACTTGAATAACAGGTTGGATAAGACGAAGGGAAGCAAACTATATATTTATGCTGCAGGAGGGCACACGAAAAATCTCCTGAATAATATTGATTTTTTTAAGTACAATTTGTGTGGATTTATTGACAAGGATATAAGTTTAGAGGGTACCAGCCTTGCCGGTAAACCAATTTACCATACTGATAGAATTAGTGAACTTGATATTGATTATATATTAATATCCTCACATTCATATGAAAGTGAAATATATAGAGAGCTATGCAAATTCTTCGATCCGGATAGAATAATCAGAATCTATAATAGATAGTTCGTCCAGCGAAGCAATAATACTTAAGGAGTGCATTTTATGTTCAATTTCAATATTGCAATAATAGGTATTGGCAGGGTAGGATTACCACTTGGCTTAAGTCTTGCAAAGGAAGGTTTTAAGGTTATAGGCATAGACATCAACAAAGATGTTATAGATAAAGTTAACAGAAAAATAATGCCCTTTGAAGAGGCCGGTTATGAGGAATTAATAAAGCGTGTTGATTTTTTCGCCACCTCTGATATAAGTGAAGTGCAGAATTCAGAGAATATCATAATCACAGTAGGGACTCCCCTGCTTTCCCATATTGAGACCGATCTGAGCCAGATAACAGGAGTTTTGGAGTCAATGACACCCTATATAAGGGAAGGTCATAATATAATACTCAGGAGTACAGTTGCACCAAAGACCACTGACTTTGTAAGAAAATACCTGGAACAAAAAACATGCTTAAAGGTAGGACAAACTGTGTTTCTGACATTCTGCCCCGAGAGGATAGCAGAAGGGAAGGCATTGAAGGAGCTTAAAGAGCTGCCCCAGATAATCGGCAGTGAGGATCCCAAGAGCGCAAAAAAAGCTGAAGAGATATTCAAGCGGTTGACAGGAGATATCTTACATACCACATTTATTTCCGCGGAGTTGGTAAAGCTGTTCAACAATATCTCAAGATACATACACTTTGCAGTATCAAATCAATTCTCAATTATTGCGGATGATTTCGGGCAAAACATTTATGAGATTATTGAAATGGCTAATTACAAATATCCCAGAGGAATCATTGCAAAGCCAGGATTTACGGCAGGTACATGCCTGAGAAAAGATTTCGGAATGATAAACGAGACAATACCTTATACCGATTTGTTGTTAAGTGCATGGAAAATAAATGAATTCATGCCGAAATTCATGGTGGACAACCTTCAGAAGCGAGTGGCAATATACAACAAAAATGTAGCGGTACTTGGCTACTCCTTCAAGAATGACACCGATGACACCAGGGACAGCCTAACACCTAAGCTGATTAGGTATATAAAAAGGGAGATGCCCCTGGAGGTAAAAGTTCACGATCCCTATTTGCCTGATGAAATAGACTGTCGGTATAAAAACTATTCCCTTGATGATGCAATAGAAAAAGCCGATATTATATATATAGCAACTAATCATAAGCAATTCAGGGAGCAGAAGGACTATATAATAAGTAAGATATCAGCTGACTGCTGGATAGTGGACCTTTGGAATGTATTCGGCGTAGGTAAGACATTCTTTAAGAAGGAAGAGGTAAAGTAGATGGAAAAAATATTAGTGACCGGGGGCGCAGGTTTTATAGGTTACCACCTGGCTAACTATTTAAGTGCCTTTCCTTATGAAATCACTATAATTGACAATCTCTCAAGAGGCAAAATGGATGAGGAATTTCAAGCCTTGATCAGCAAGGATAATGTGAAATATATAAATGCCGATCTTACCGTTAAGGATTATTACGATTTGCTGGCTGACAGGTATGATTATATTTATCATCTTGCTGCAATCAACGGCACAAAATACTTTTACGAAAAGCCTCAGGAAGTACTGCGGGTTAACATACTGTCTTTGATGAACCTGCTTGATTGGATTGACAACATAAAATGCGGCAAGTTTATGTTTACTTCCTCTTCAGAGGCTTATGCAGGAACGATACAAAGCTTTTCAGACTGCAGAAACTTTATTCCTACAGAAGAAGATATACCTCTTGCAATAGATGATGTATTCAACCCGAGGTATTCTTATGGGGGAAGCAAGCTCATAGGAGAACTGCTTACCATAAATTATTGCAGAACGAAAGCAGTTCCTTTCAGCATTGTCAGATACCACAATATATATGGGCCGAGAATGGGCTTTGAACATGTGATACCGGAATTCTGCAGGAGGATATATGACAAGGAAAATCCCTTTGATATTTTCGGCGGGGATGAGACAAGAGCTTTCTGCTACGTTCAGGACGGGATAAGAGCAACAAAGCTGGTTATGGAAGCTTCTGAATGTGACGGTGAAATATTCCATATCGGAAACAGCCTTGAAGAGATACGTATTGAAGATATGGCGAAAAAACTGTTAAAAATTGCCGGATATCAGGTGCCGCTGAGAATAAACCCGGCGCCTCAGGGCTGTGTAAGCAGGCGGTGCCCTAGCACTTCAAAGCTGAACGGGTTTACAGGGTATATGCCGGAGATAGACCTGGAAAAAGGCTTGCGCTTAACATATGACTGGTATATGGAAGCATTCAGGGAAAAGAGGAGTTGAGATAATGAGCTTTTGGACCGGTAAAAAAGTGGTTGTAACAGGAGGAGCAGGATTTTTGGGCTCTCATGTTGTGGAAGAGCTGAAAGAAAAGAACTGCAAGTCTGTTTTTATTCCCAGAAGCAAGGATTACGATTTGACCGATGAAAGAAATATAAAAGCAATGTATGAAAATGCTGAACCTGATATTGTAATTCACTTGGCGGCGGCGGTAGGCGGAATAGGTGCCAATGAACGGTATCCGGGAACGTTTTTCTATAAAAATGCAATTATGGGAATTCAATTGATGGAAATGGCAAGGCAGTATGGTATAAAAAAGTTTGTTACCATAGGGACGACATGCTCGTACCCAAAGGATGCATCTATTCCGTTCAAGGAAGAAGATTTATGGAAGGGCTATCCGGCAGAAGTAACTGCTCCCTATGGACTGGCAAAGAAAATGCTTTTTGTGCAATCCCAGGCTTATGAAAAGGAATTCGGTTTCAACTCTATAAACTTAATTCCTGTTAATCTGTACGGCCCGAGAGATAATTTCAATCCCGACACCTCCCATGTGATTCCTGCATTGGTCAAAAGATTTGTTGATGCAGAAAGAGAAGGCACGAAGGAAGTTGTATGCTGGGGTACCGGCGAGGCCAGCAGGGAGTTCATCTATGTAAAGGATTGCGCGGAGGCAATAATTCTGGCTGCTGAAAGGTATAACAGCTCTGAGCCTGTTAATATCGGAACAGGAAAGGAAATAAAGATAAAGGAACTTGTGAGGATAATTGCTGCCTTGACAGGCTATAAAGGAAGTATTGCATGGGATACATCCAAGCCTGACGGCCAGCCGAGAAGATGCGTTGATACGTCCAAAGCCAGGGAAAGGTTCGGATTCGTGGCTGGAACAGAATTTGAAGAGGGACTTGGAAATACAATAAAATGGTATAAGGATAGTATAGGTGGTTAGAAATATGGATGCTTGCATTAATGAGCCGGAGCTCAAATTATCAATAATTACTGCCAGCTGCAACAGTGAAAAATATATCGAAGATGCCATTAAGAGCGTTTTAATGCAGACCTACAGGAATATTGAGCATATTATTATTGACGGGGGTTCCACCGACAGGACCCTGGATATTATAAATAAATATTCCCGAAATCTTGGGTTTGTTTCTTCCTAACCTGACAGCGGAATATATGAAGCCTTTAATAAAGGAATAAAGGCTTCCAGCGGGGATATAATCTATTTCTTAAATTCAGACGATTATCTTTATGACGAGGCTTCCGTAGAAAGTATCATAAAAGTGTTCAGAGACGACAATAAGCTGGATATCGTGTATGGGAACATTGTCATTACAGATGAAAAATGCAGACACAGCCATACTTTCGGAAGAAACATGTCTTTGGATGATTTTAAGAAGGGGTATATGCCTCCGCATCCGGGCACCTTTGTAAGAAGGAGACTGTTTGAAACATATGGATTGTTTGATGAAGGCTATAAGATATGCGGCGACTTTGAGTTTATGCTGAAGTGCTTTATGGATGACAGTGATAAAATCAAGTACATTAACAGAACCATAGCTGTATTCAGAGAGGGCGGAAAAAGCTCAGATTATAGATACAGCAAGATAAGAGAAGCGGAAATGAAACAAATTATCAGTAAATATTTTGGAGAATCAACAAAGGAAAGCTTCACCGAAAGCAGCGATAATCCCAATGCCTTGTGCAGGCTGTGGCTGGAAACGCTGCTACTTGAAGAGAAAGGTATTACGAGATTATTGAAATCCAGTAATGTAAAGGATGTAGCAATTTTTGGGACCAGGAAAATGGCGCTGTATTTGTATAAGGATCTCCAAAGAGAGAATTTTAGGATTGTCCGGTTCCTGGACAATAATATAAATATGCAGAATAAAAAAATATATGGTATCAGTGTGGAATCGCCGGAATGGCTTGCAAAAAACCATGTTGATGCAGTCATTGTTTCAATTGAGAGCAGCCATGACGAAGAGGTAATAAAGCAGCTGCGCGAAATCACAGGAGACGAGCTGTTTATTGTATCCTGGAAGGACCTGGTTAAGGGTGCATAGGCTGATATTGGATAGTTTAGTATGATTAAGGAGCTAAAAATGGTTAGTATAATAATTCCCGTATACAACGGCGAACATTATATTGCAGAGGCAATCGACAGCCTACTTAAACAGACTTATGACAAAATTGAAATTATTGTGGTAGATGACGGGTCAGAGGACAATACTGCGAGGATAGTGAAGTCCTTCAGGCACGTCAGATATATCCATCAAGAGAATCGGGGTGTTTCTGCAAGCAGAAATCTGGGTATGTCTATTGCCAGAGGAGATTATATAGCTTTTCTTGACGCTGATGACCTTTATACTCCTGAAAAAGTGGAGAAGCAGGTGGATGTACTAATAAACAGCCCGGATGTTGATGTGGTCTATAATGATGGAATAGAAGTGGATAAAAACAAAAAGACATTAAATATATTGAAAAGCGAGTATGTTTTTGAGAATCGGGCTGACTTTGTCGCCTTTCTGTTGTTTAGGCAGATTGTACCCGTTCCTGCTTCCATAATGATAAGGAAAAAATGCATAAATGAGAATGTTTTTTATAGCAGTGAGTA
>JAAYQK010000127.1 GCA_012519325.1 Gracilibacteraceae bacterium
CTCCCGGGTTCGACTCCCAGACATGCAAAATAAAAATGCCCGGTACTTTTATCATACCAAGGCATATATCTGCAAATGGTGCACCTAGGGGGAGTCGCCGCCTGCTGCGGGTAATCCCTTGCATGCTGGTGACGTCGCCCGTTGTCGCCTCTCTCCTGCCGGGCTCCTACGCTCACTACAAAATGCCCGCACAGGGGCATTTTGCTTAACGTTCGCGCCCTCCCGGGTTCGACTCCCAGACATGCAAAATAAAAATGCCCGGTACTTTTATCATACCAAGGCATATATCTGCAAATGGTGCACCTAGGGGGAGTCGAACCCTCGACACACGGCTTCGGAAACCGCCGCTCTATCCAACTGAGCTATAGGTGCACTTATGAAGTACATAAACATTATATGAGACCGAATTATAATAGTCAAGGGCTATATCTGCTCTGAATTACAGAACATGTCAGTTTAAAAACATGCATATAGCTTGTCACACTCTTTTCTCTTCAAGCATATGGTACAAGTAGAAAGGAGGTGATAATTGTGATAATAAGACTATTTACTGCAGCCATCGGATTGCTTTTGATAATAACAGGTGTTCTGCTTATTGTCACTGGTTTTCCGATCCCGGTCATTGGCCCGTCGCTTATCGCTGCCGGTTTGATACTGCTTCTGCTTTCAGTATTCAAAGTCAGCAAAAAGCTTTTGGGAATAGCATCTATCTTACTGGGAATATTGCTTCTCATCGCAGCTGTTGCCATATTTATCCTATTGGGACTGCTGCTGATTGCCCCATATGTGCTGCTGTTCTCTGGAATTGCGTTGATTGTTCTTGGAGTGATACTGCTCCTGCTTCACGACTCGGAACCCAAGAATAATAACCAGGACAAAAATAAGCATATATGTGAAAGAGATAGAGAAAAATATTCCGGGAAAAAGAAGTATAGCGGGTTTATAGCTTGGTAAATGGGACAAGCTTAACCATATGAATCTTTTAAGCTAACTTGAGGGTCTCCCTTACGGGTTCGAATCCAACTGCGAAAAAATAGGTAATGGTGCGCCCAGAGGGGTTCGAACCCCCGACCCACTGATTCGAAGTCAGGTACTCTATCCGGCTGAGCTATGGGCGCATCTTGAAAGTACATAAACATTATATGAAACTGCCATATGATAGTCAAGGTAATAAATTTACAGATAGTTTTATGCAATCACTTAATTCCATTTGTTCACAACTATCTAAAAAATAACATCATAGAAGGAATCGCAATTGCCGCTATGGCTAAGAGGATTGTCCCTATTGCGCCCAGCTTATTTTCCTTGTTCCAGTTATATTTTGCATAGCTTAACGGATACACTGATAATACAAGTAAAAAAAGTATAATTATATATTTCATTTCTTTTCTCCCTGCCTATGCTTGATGGGACTTGTCTTCAATATTGTCCCTGTCCGTCTTATGGTAAATTCGACTTTGGTGTTGACTTCCGCATCTTTGAAACGGCTTAACCAGTTATATTCTTCCCACTCCTGTATTGTTAAAAAATGCTTGACCGCTTTTTCACCAGAACCAAATACATCGACATTAAGCTCTTTGCATTTATCAATAGTTTTATCAATAATGCCCTTGATATACATCTTATATGCATCTTCCAAAACAGGTTTCTGCTCTATACTTTCGTATTCGGTAGGGCTTTGAAGATTTTGGATGTCCGCTTCGAGAAATATTTCCAAATTTATAACAGGCTTCCCTTCATGAAATTCTACATTAATATCCGGCTTCTTCTTCATCATTGTATTAACAGTTATTCTATACTCTCTGTCCTTTGGGTCGGCTATAGATATTGAAGCACTCTTAAATTCACCTCTTATCATCAACAGAGCCCGTGACTCATCACCATTTAACTGGCCTACCATTTTATCTCCGTTAAACAAAGCCGTACCAAAAAATTCAAACTTGTTTCCCCCTGAACGCGGAAGCTCTCCGACATAATATTCTCCTTCGGATTTGAACTCTTTTGGGGGGTTTCCCCTTGTTCTATAATTTGAAAAATCGTTAAGTGCCGCAAGGGTGGCAACAGGCATCCTATAGGTTGTTTTAAGGTCCTCAAGAAATCGCTGATAGTTCGTATCTATAAAAAGACCGGTATCCTTATAAATGTCCATAAAACCCGTTTGAGCCTTTGAAGTGGCTGATGTCAGTTTCGGTACGAATCCTTTTACAAATGAGCTTGCTTTTCCTTTTACAATTATGATATGCATAATCCTTCTAATCTGCCAGCTTCTGACCATACTATTGATAAACCTTTCCACACCTTCCCTGGCTAAATCCTCCGATATTACCAGATACTTGGCATGCATGTAACTCAAAGTTCTGGATAAGGATGACTCTACCATGTTTACTCCCGAATAAAAAGTTGGGGCATCGACAGATATAAAGTAATATTCATTTCCTACACTCGGTTCTCCCCTTCCTTCGGCTCCGCTGCCTGCGCCTTCCTCTTGTTTCATTGAGGGTATCTGAAAGGTAAAGCGAAAAACATTATCCACTCCTTTATCCACGCCTATTGTGTATACATATGCCCATTGGTCTATCTCCTTTACATCCCAGCATGCAGTCAACGAGGAGGCTGTAAAAACAAACAATAGTACAACAGATATCAGTCTGCGCATTTTGATTCTCCCTTCTTGTTGCGTATCACTGCAATGCCAAGTGCTATTGCGGGCATAATAAAAAATGTGATGTTGCCATAATTCCTTAATCCCTGAACATATACCGAAAGAACGCTTGAAAAATCCCTCGGAAAAATCGCAGCGGAAACAGCAAGTACTGCCATCGGAACAACTACAGGCTTTGCATCTTGCAGCCTGAATATTTTGCAGTAAATACTCACAGTAGTGTAAAACAATATGGAAATGTATATTGACGTGGTGATAATCCAGAGAAGTAAAAAAATAGGGTCCATCCTTTGAAAAAATGTCCCGTAAGCAATTTTTCTTGTCATAACATATGCAGCTATAGTTAATTCCTGAATGGCTCTATATTCAAATACAAGAGCGAAGCACAGGAGTCCGGAGCTTATTATAAATCCTGACAGGAGCAGAGAAATGAACCCGGCTTTTTTTATATGCTCAATTCCTTGAAGTGAGCCTGCAAACACGGCAAGTATAACCACTTCATCATATGCAGAGCCTCTCAATATACCGGTAATAACTGTTTTATCAAGCCCATATCCAAAAATAGGTAATAGATTGGTTGGTTTGAAAATATTCAATGAAAAAATGAGTATCAGGAAGTAACCGACGAGCGCCGGATAAAACGCAAGCTTTGCCACTCTTGCAATTGTTTCAATACCCAGGAATGCTGCTACAACAGCTGCAAAAATCATAGTCCCGATTATTACGCTTGGAGGAGTAGCCGGTAATGCATATATTTTCAAGATATCTGTAAACTCCCTTGTATAAATACCGACACTTAATAAAAATGACACCATAAGCAGAAAAGAGAATATGAATCCCATCACCCTGCCTAAAGAAGCATCATATATTTCAATAATATTTCTTCCGGGGAAACGTTTAAGCAGCAAATAAATAAACCCAAAGAACACAAGTGCCGTTGCGCAGGAAATCAAGGTCATATACCAGCCGGTGTTGCCAATAACCTTGGTTATGTAACCGGGAGTTGTAGAAAATATCTTATTACATATGGCCATTTACAATGCATACCGCTTCATTTACTCCAAATTTGCCTTCCTTTATCATTTTTTACCTTCCTTGTCCGTTCCTTCCTCTTCATCCTCAGAAATCCAAAGCTTTACATTGTTCCCCTTGCGTTTTTTGTTTGGAGTGTTAAGCGCATCAGGACGCTCTTTATGTGCCCATATGGGAAATCTCAGAATAACGTCGGTGTTTACTTTTGTTTTTGGAGCAACAGGCACAAAATATGGTACTCCGAAAGACTTTATACTGCAGGCAAAAAACGTCAGAATGACAGCCATTAAGGATATTCCGTAGAATCCTAAAACAGCTCCCGCAATTATAAAAAGAAACCTTTCAATCCTTATGGCAATTGCAAGGGTGTAATTGGGTATTGCAAAACTCCCCAATCCTGTGATGGAAGCAACTATGACCAGCATTGGACTTACCAGTCCGGCAGCTACGGCAGCCTGCCCCAATATCAAAGCACCGACAATGCCGAGAGTCTGCCCTATTACATTTGGCACACGTATTCCGCCTTCACGTATAAGTTCAAAGGATACCTCCATGATCAATACCTCCAAAAGTGTCGGAAAGGGCACCAGCTCCTTTGCCCTGGCAATAGAAATCAAAAGCTCTGTTGGAATCATTTCAATGTGATATAGAGTGAGAGCTACATATAATCCGGGCAAAAAAGTAGCGCAAAATAATCCGAATATCCTTATCAGTCTTAAGAAGTTACCTCCCGGCCAGCGAACAAAAGTATCCTCCGAGGTATGAAACAAACCAAAAAAAGTCACCGGAACCGCCAATGCAAATGGAGTACCTTCAGCAATAATTACAACCTTCCCTTCCATAATGAAGGAGGCTGTCCTGTCCGGCCTTTCTGAGGAAATGACCTGGGGAAACAAAGTAAAGGAATTGTCCTCTATGAACTGTTCCAGCATGCCGTCTCCAAGAACAAAATCAGCATTTATCCTCTTAATACGTTTTTTTACTTCCTCTACCACCTTTGTATTGGTTATACCTTCCAGGTACATTACTGTACAGCTTAAACGATTGGTATTGCCAATGGGCAGCATTTCAGTTATAAGGTTTTCATTCTTAATTATCCTTCTTACCAGTGTCACATTGGTTCGGAGGTTTTCTGTAAAACCTTCCTGTGAGCCCTTTACTACCGTTTCGACTTTGGGGCTGTCCACGTTTCTCTTTTCAAATCCTCTGGTCTCAATTAGTATACAATCTCCGCATTCTTCCAGGAATAAAGCGCTTAACCCACTCGGGATTTGCATTACCGCATCGCTGTACTTGTTTGTTTTTCTTACATCGTGGACTGCCAGAATATTTTCCATTAAATAGTCTGTCGGACGCTCTTCCCCCAGCTCCTCAAGGGCGTCTTTGGACATCAGCTGCGGCAATATGGAAGGTTCAGAGTCTGCTTATCCATCATACCATCGATATAAGCCATAAAAGCTTTGATCTTTCTGCCAATCCTAAACTCGCGTATGATAACATCCTGGTTTTTTGATATGAGGAATTTTTGTTTTATTACTTCAAGGTTTTTGCACAAAACAAATACCCCGAGCAGCCGTTAACAGTTGAACAAGAGAACGCGGATAGCAATGTAGTATCAACCGAATTGTGCGTAAACCTTGAAGTAATAAAACAAAAATTCCTCATATCAAAAAACCAGGATGTTATCATACGCGAGTTTAGGATTGGCAGAA
>JAAYQK010000011.1 GCA_012519325.1 Gracilibacteraceae bacterium
GATTGAATGAGGAGATTCGCTCCATCAGCGGTTTAACCGGAGGGGACGCAAAAAAACTCAAAAGCTACTATGAAAAGGAAGGTACAGCAGCCGGACAGGAATTGAACAAAGCAGTAGCTGCTGCCATGGCTGTGCTGGAGGTTAATGCCTCCATGGGACAGATTGTTGCGGCACCGACAGCCGGATCCAGTGGGATTCTTCCGGGATCCATCATAACGACAGCACAGCGCTTTGCTAAAAAGGATGAGGACATAGTAAATGTTTTATTTACAGCAGCTGCCGTAGGATATTTGATCACCAGGAATGGTACAGTTGCAGGTGCTGAAGGGGCTGCCAGGCAGAAACCGGTGCAGCGGCAGCTATGGCTGCAGCAGCGGTAGTTGAGATGATGGGGGGAACTCCCGCTCAAGCCTTGGATGCAGCGGCAATGGCCATAAAGAACATTTTGGGCTTGGTATGTGATCCTATTGCAGGTCTAGTTGAAGCACCCTGCATTAAACGAAATGCTATAGGAACTGCTAATGCTCTTATATCTGCAGATATGGCATTGGCAGGAGTCAAAAGCATTATTCCCTTTGATGAAGTAGTTGAAGCTATGTTGAAGATAGGCAGATCCATGCCCTGTGACCTTAAAGAGACAGGTATGGGAGGATTAGCATGGACACCTACCGGGAAGCAGATTCACGAACGGATTTTCGGCAAGTCCTGATTGAGGTTGGAACATGTACCAGATATATTTAAATATTCTGAACTTAGCATTGTATTTATAGATATTTTGTAGTATAATAAAATTAAGAAAGATGAATCACATCTTTCCCACAGGCTCTAATTCAACTAATGTGCAACTTTCCTAAAGTACTGTGACCCGTTTGGTTTAAGTTTTGAGTATAGTTCATGTGGTTGGTAAAATTGGTTTAGAGTTTGTTTGGTAAGATTTTTGGTTTGAAAGGATTGAGGTAATTAGCATTTGGTAGATTCAAAGGTATTCTGTTGAATTAGAGCTTGTTTCTTGAGGTGGTTTATTCAAATGAATAAACCACCTTATTTTGAAGCAAAGGACAATTCTTTTGATGTGCTTGCTTTATATACCGACATTACTTGTTTTCCTATTTGGGACAAGGATCAAAAAATTGCATATATAGTCAATATATTTATCACAAGCAGTCTGTATCAAGGCAGGCCGGACATTGCAAGGGTCAGGGAATATATGGACAAGCACTGGCTGGATGAGTTTGAACTTAGCAAGGTAGATGAGGCGGTAAACTTGAGTATATACCATTTTGAGCGCCTGTTTAAAAAACACACAGGGGAAACCCCGTACAGCTACTATAAAAAAAATCAAGATTGAAAAGCTTAAGGAAAAGCTTCGTGACAAGAATCTCTCTATATCAGAGACCTTTGCTGCTTGCGGCGTGGATTACAACGGAGCTTTTGCCAAGATATTCAAAGAAGTCGTATGGATGTCGCCCTCGGAATATCGTGAGTCGATCATGAAATAATAAAAGAATATTACAAAAAGAGCAATCATAACCATATTTAGAGCAATGGTTAAGGTATGCTCTTTTATTTTTGTTCTGTATGATGAGATTACAAACAAATATGGAGGGAAGGAGTTATGCCGTGAGTGAGAATAAGACAAAAGGGCAGCTGCTGATGGAGATGATTGAATCTCAATACTTTCCATATCCTATTGCAGTATTTACCAGAGATGGGGTACTTAATAGGGCAAATCAAAGGTTTCTTGACGAAACAAACAGAAGCGTTAAAGATGTGGTAGAAGGCAAAATAAACATGCATGATCGCTTGACTACTGATTGATTACAGGGTTGATAACGGCATCATATAGCAATAATCAAAAGGTTGAAGACCCCGACAAGCTGATTAATCATGCACCTGTATTGAAGTCAGCAGAGCTAAAGAAACATTCTGATGGATCACCCTACTTGAATATAAGGGCAGATAAGGCTCATGAGGATACTCAACTTCTGAATAACATTAGTAATGGTTGGGTAAAGGCCGACGTTTGGCTTAGAGTCAACAACGGTGAGTGGAAGTCTTGTCACAGTGACAGTTTTGTCGAAGAATTCAATATCGGGGCAGAGGCTTATTTTGGACTTAAGGTTAGTTATGATGAAGCGGTATATGAGATAAAGTTCAGGTATTCCTTTAATAATGATAATTACCCTGCAGCCGGAAAGTCCGGAGTCATATATAGTCCTTTCTCCAATATTATTTCCCATGGAATGGCAGCTTACTCCAATGCATCAAACTGGGCAAAAACCGAGCTGGATAAGGCAGCTGAATATGATCTGATACCGCAATCCCTAAAGGGTACAGATATGACAAAGCCGATTACCGGGGAAGAGTTCGCCGAATTGGCAGTTAAGCTATGGGCTCTTTATTGCCTCAGTCAACCTCCGGTCAATCTTTATATAAGCTCTTGTTCCATACTCTTTTTGAAGCTATAATAAAGCTTGATGGCCTTATTTCTTCTCCCCTGAGACATATACAGCTTAAGCAGCTCCAGGCATACGTTTTCGTTGTATGGCTCCGCTCTCAGGGCACGTCTCAGGATTTCTTCGGCCTGCCGCAATTCTCTGCGCTTTACATAGGTTGAGCCTAACTTTTGGCATGCCTCCATAAAAATAGATTTGAACCTTTCTCGTTCGTGAAATACCAGGTCTCCGTAATCACTGTTTTCCATCAGATCCCCTTTATAAAGGTCAAGCATTCTTTCCAGGATTTCTGTCTGTTCCTGCTCCATCTGTGAAGTATGGTTTTTTAATGTAGAAAATTCCTCATAAAGGCATAAGAATTCGTGTATGTCAAGCTCCAATGCATCATTCTTCCTTATCTGCAGGCCTTCCGGTGTTTCATATATGAAGGCGTTGTTTCCCGTAACCCCTGCAGAATATTCGGATAGTATTTTTCTAAGATAATATAGTGCTGTCCGCTGCGAGGCAACTGAGGATTTGCTGTCTGTGCCTGGCCAGAAAATCTCTGCCAGAGCCTCCTTTGATATGGTATTGCCGCTGCCCAGCAAAAGATATTCGAGAAAACCTTTGACCTTTTTGGTTTTCCATTCAGTATCGGGAATTTTTATACCGTTTATAAAAATCTCAGGTTTTCCGAACAGGGATGCTTTTACAAAGTAGAGCTGTTCGGGCTTATCAGCCTTGTATGCGGAGATAAAATTATCGACAAAAGCTGTTATTCGGCTTTCGTCCATGTTTTTTACTCTTTCACTCAGATAATTTACTGTACTGATGTCATAAAATCTGTTTAGCAGCTCAATTGCATATTCGGTACAATAGTCGCATCGTATACCCCGAAGAGCCATTTCAACAAGAGTAGGGATATGGATATCCCAGAACATGAAATACTTGCCGGCAGCCCCCAGCTCCATGGCCTGCTTAAGGTAATGGTGCCCTTGCTCAGCATCGTCGACCGAGAAATACAGCCTGGCTGTATGAAAGTATGAGCCGCAGAGTACCTGATACCCATTTTTGGCCGTTGCTTCTTTTATAGATTCAAGCAGAAAGTTTTCTGCCAGGGGATAATCCCCTGATTCCCTCGCAATAGCTCCCAGTATTGATAGGGAAGATTCATAGATCATCATGCCGGGACATGACTTGGAGATTAATGCGATATCCTTACGGGCGTCCTCAAGAATCAGGGCGGGACTGCTGCTGCCTACGGTCCAAAGACACCGGAGCAATCTGCAGGCTGCGGCCATTGCCATATTGTTTATCCTGAGAAAGTGGAAAACAGCATGATCAAGCATTTCAGCAGAAGCTGATACATTAAAGGCCAGGTACTTTTCAAAGGCAGCCAGCCGCATTCCGTGAGCAGACAGATAATCATAATCATATTTTTCGCCTATGGATAGAACTTCCGCAATGTGAGAATCCAAGTATTCCCTTTCGTTTTTTAGTGTCAATACCATGGAGAGAAAAAGTAGGATAAACCCCTTAGAGGGCTCAATATTTTTGAAGCTATACAGTTTAAGTGCTGCTTTCATACAGCGCTCCCCCTGGTCAATCTTGCCCATGCAGTAATAAGTAATGCAGGAAAGAATTAAATACAGCCATTTGTTGTCCTCGGGAAGAAGGTCATACTGTATGCTTTCGCTTTGTTCTTCCGCTTCGGAAAACCGTTCTTTCGCAATAGACCTTACCATATCAATAATAGCCAGCGTGTTTCTTAGGGACGGTGAAAAATTTTGCAGATTCTTGGGATTGCCCTCCGACATTTCCAGCAGACCTTTCATGTTGTTGCCGCACATATAAATATAGATAAGAACACTTGCCGCATCATAATAAATTGCAAGATTATTATCCTTCAGTGACAGCTTCAGCACTTTTTTCAGGGTGTCTACGATTTCCGGCTGCCTGCTGTTGGGCATAAGCTGTGCTTTAAACAACAGGAGGATCGGATTGTCCATAATCATATCCTCCGGCAGCAAATCCAGCCAATCTTTCAATTGTCCGGTTTCTCCAATCATGAACTTGTTAAAGCCCGCTTTTGTCACCATATCCATGGCGGTTGCTGAATTGCCGCATTTTGCCAGATGTTCCCCAAAGCGTCCATATGCGGCATGTCTCATGTAATATTCGGCGGCTTTAAGGTGAAGCCTGGCGATTTGTTCTTCAGGATAGCGGTCCTTTAGCGTATTTAACAGAAATTCACGGAATAGGGAATGGAAACGGTATACAACGGCCGTTCCGGGAATCCTCTGGATGAACATGCCGAATCCCATACACTGCCTTATCAATGATGTTATATCGTTTATTTCGAGTATTTCCGATGCCTCTGTCTCAGAAAATTCCTGAAGCAGAGCAAGAAGGGCAAGGGAAT
Organism: Gracilibacteraceae bacterium; assembly: GCA_012519325.1. GTDB lineage: Bacteria > Bacillota > Clostridia > Lutisporales > Lutisporaceae > BRH-c25. The sequence continues at coordinate 4,858 of JAAYQK010000011.1, forward strand.
TCTGGGTATCTTCGTCAACTGATTTGAGGACTTCAAGAGACATATACCGGAACAGGGCATCTTCATGTCCCAGCTTTCCTGTTTCAAAGGAAGCATTGTTGAACCTTTTACTTTTAACAGCCTGGTACAGAATAATGATACCGGCTATCCAGCCTTCAGTACTTTTTTCAATGATGTCAGTAAGTTTCCTGTCAACGGCGGCTTGTCCCATGCTGAATAATAAATCCTCTATTTCGGCATTGCCAAAAGAAAGATCCTCTGAATCTATTTCCAGAATCTTTTTTTCAAGCTTCTGCTTTTCGGTAAAAACATTAAGGTTTGCCCGACTTAATATGAAAAGCGTACAGGAGGGAGGAAGGTTGTCAAGCAAATATCTTGCTATATCGCATATATCCTGGACCTGAGCTACATTTTGAAAGTCATCCAGTACGATATATGTCCTTGTATGGCTGTGGTGTGCCCACATTTCACGGCATATCACGGGAATGGCATTACGGGGATGCAATTGAGTATCTGCATGGTTTGAAATAGCTTTCCTTGACGCTGCAAACTCAGGAGCTTCCGGTGGAAATATTGCTTCCAGTAGGTGAGCAATGAACACCGACAGGTTTTTATCTTCCGGGTCCGGACGATACCAACATACTCTGAAAGACAAAGCTTGCAGAGCATTATAATATGAAACCACCAGTGATGTTTTTCCGTATCCGGCCGGCGCGCATATAGTAACAGCCCTGCAAGGTTCCATATTTGTATGAAGCTTTTTTAGACGTTCCGTCAATAGAAAACTTTGTGACAGCTCCGGCATAATCAGCTTGCTCTTTAAAACAGGAGTGCTGTTCATATCATCTACCTCGCAAGTGTATTCAAACTTGGATTTTAAAAACATTTGCATGAAATATTAACTTAATTTTACCACAAAAAAGCAAAAAATGAAAAGGGTTCTTGTATTGATTTTTCAAAGGTTTCTGGCATATTTTTGCCTCAACTTCTATTTTATATATTTTTGATGGCTGTATAGTAGAATTTAATGGGATAATTAGCATGAAATTTTGTGGTTTGGAGGTTTATTTACTTGACAGAAGTTATTAATGAGCTCAGAAAATGGAGGATTGAAAAGTTCAGGGAAATAAAACAGGGAGGAATAATAATGATGAGAAAATTATTGGCAGTCTTATTGACATTGATGATTACTACCTGCGGATTATCTTTTAATGCATCGGCGGATATTGATCCACCAACTACCCTGGGTGCACCGGAGCATTTTGGGGCAAGCCACTATATCGGAGACTATTTGTATTTCACCTTTAGTGCTCCGGAGGATTTGCGCAACTATATTGAGAAGAGGGCAGCAGATGATCCGGATAACAAACAGACTTTATCGATTAATTTTCAGGTTGATTATAAAATAAACAGCGGAAGTTGGCATTATACATCTGCCTGGGATTCACCCAAAACTGTCCCCGATGGGCTTAAGAATCTTAGTGCCAGCTTTAGAAACGGGAAAGACTACAGCTTTAGTGAAAGATGGGGAATGTCAGGTATTTTTAGAGAGGATGATGCCTTAAGATCCTTCAATGAAAGCGGATGGGATTACCTGAAGGAGAATAGCATTACCTTAAGGGCACGTTTTACACAATCCTTTGATGGAGGTAAGACTTTTGTTATCTCGCCCTGGTCAAAAGAGTTCATCCTTTCTGCCAATGCAAAAGCTGACTACAACAAGCTCATTGACCATGCTCCTGCATTGACATCGGTAGATTTAAAAACAAAAGGCGAAAAGCCATATTTCTATATAAAGCTGGAGAAGGCACCGGGGGAGGTACAGGATCTGCATGCTATGTCTGGTTCTGTACGTACTGAGATATGGATGAGAAGGGCCGGAGACAAGGACTTTAAGTATATCCATTTTGAGTGGTGCGGTCGTGAGTATTCCGAGATAGAGGCAATGGACTATTTTGAGGATAAGAAGCAGAGCTATGAAGAGGAAAGTTATGAGATAAAGACCCGATATGCTCTGGACCTGAGGAAATACAAGCAGTCAGGCATCGACAGCACCACATCTGTCGACATATACGGACCTTTCTCCAATGTGATCTCCCACAACATGCCTGCATGGAGCGAGGCATCCCAGTGGGCAACGGTAGAGCTAAAGAAGGCTGACGATGCAGGTTTGATACCGGGTTCTCTAAAAGGTGCGGACATGACAAAACCCATTACCAGGGAAGAATTTGCAGAACTTGCAGTAAAGCTGTATGAAAATGCCATGGGGGTGCAGACAACACCTGCCTCACCCAATCCTTTTACTGATACGGCTAATTCTGAGATACTGAAGGCATTTAAGCTTGGAGTGACCACGGGTATTTCTGCCACAGAATTTGCTCCAAAAGAGCTTACCAATCGTGAGCAGGTAGCAACAATGCTGAGCCGTGTCATAAGGGTAATGGCACCCGGTGCCGATTATGGAACGGCAGGAGCGCCAAGCTTTTCAGACCATAAGGAGATATACTCTTGGGCCCTTGACCATGTTCTGTTTATGGCTCGCCTTGGGATAATCAAGGGAACAGACGGCAAATTCATGCCAAAGGCAACCACTACTTCTCAGAAGGCATCGGGCTATGCGACAACTACGAGAGAAATGGCAATTGCAATGAGTGTACGTTCCTTTGAGCAGATGGACATCATTAAGGAGAGCAAGCCAACTCCGGCGCCGCAACCGGCACTTGAGACAGGAGTCCCCCAGACATCTGCGCCTATTAATTTAGCAAATTTAGCTTTGGCTAAACCTGATAAGGCAAAGGTGCTTTCTATAGCGGAGAAATATTACAATTTAGGGCTTTCAAATGCTACCGACCACGAAAAGCAATACATTCCGGCTATAATTAACTGGAATCCGGACTTTATGGGCAAGAACCAAAACTTCGCGAAAGCAATTCAGCATACGACTTCTTCTGCTTACTTAACTGCTTTTTTTGACTTAAAGGGTATATATCTGCCCCTTAATGCAGCTCTTTTCACCCTTGACACAGAAAATGCAACGATAGCAGGGAATCTAGCCTCTGCAATACTTACATATTCAGAGGATACCTATAAAAAGCCTTTGGGAGAAGCACTGAATGATTCTAATGAAGCAAGATCATACGCAGATGATGCCGCTATTGTTTATGAGTATGCTATAGGAACCAAACTGGCAAAGTCGATGCTTGGCATAAGCGATATGTCCCTTTTATTAAATTATGGTTATCTATGTATAGACATAGGCATGCTTGATTCAGCCAAGGTTGTGCTTGAAGCAGCATATAACATAGCACCAAAGCACAGACCCGCTATAGAAGGTATGGCTGCCTACTGGCTTGCCAAAGGGGATAAGGCAAGGGCAAAGAAACTTCTGGAAGACGAGAATATGTCTGTCATGGTAAGGAACATGAAAAAAATGAAAGACAATGTAGATGAACAAAAGGTTCCCATGGTCAAACAAGGGGATTCAAATGAAGCTGCTCAAAACAAGCTGAGAACCATGGATAATCTTCAAACTGTGCTGGCTTCGGATTTTTACGAACAGTTGGACCCGGCAGGAGCACAGGCATCGCGGAATCTTGTAAACCAGCTGCAAAGCAGCATTCAATATACAGCACCCAATTATAACTATTTGTCTCAGTATTCTACTCTTAAGAATTTTCGTGCTCAGGGTGGAAGCTCCGCTTACGAAGCTTTTTATGAAGAGCTAGATGCATTGGAGGAGAAGGTCAATTCCAAAAGAATGGATGAGGTGGATATAGACGCATTAGAGCAGCTTGTTGAACAGCTGGAGAGCAATCCCGATATGGATCCGGCACAGATTGCTGCTATGTTTGCTCAATCGGACTTTACATCCAAGACTGCCCCTGAGTTGCTCATATTATCTATGGAACCGGATAATTATGTAAATCCAACTGATATCATAGCCCAGCAGTTTAACGTACTGCAGTTAAAGCATAAATGGGGGAGTTATACTACCTATCTTGCAATTCAGCTTGGTGAATTGAACGAAGCTATTAGATATGCCGGCGAGGATATAGCAAGAAAGATGGTGCCCTTAGAGGAAAAGATGCGTGCAGAATTGATAGAACTGAGTGAGGAGCACGGAAAGTCTCATGGAAAATCATACAGTGAATGTAATGCGTGTATCATCAAAAGGCATAAGATCCATTCAACCTATGATCCCCAACTGAATAACTTAGCAGAAACTGCATGGACGGATATAACAAATTTTGTAAGCGCCCGGTATACACAGCGCATAAAGCCAAACTTAGAAGCCATGTATGTGGAGTGTATGAAAAATGTGCTGCTAATATCAGACCCGGCAGTGAGGGCAAAGGTGGAAGAAAATCTGAAAACTGATATTGAGGAATTCATCCTGGTTGCATTTCAACAAGTGGAAGATGCATATTCCATAAATATTAGGGCATATCCCTATGAATGTGATTGCAATGAAGCCGAGGTGGCAGCTGCAAGTAGACGTCAGCAAAAGGAAATAGATGCAGCGGAGAACCAGAGAATTGCCATGCACATGAAGGCCAAACAGGCTTTCGAAGCAGGAGAAATACCCGAAAACAGCCAACTATATCAGAATCTTGACAAGTACTCAGCAAATTATAACCTGATGTTCACAAAGATCAAGATGCATCCTTTGAAAACAGAAGTATCCATTGATGTAAAAATCCCCGACACCGATATCGGGGTAAGCGGTAAAATGGTTGAAAACCACATCCGAGATACTACTGACTACAATGGTGAAATAACCGTAGGTGTAGCCGACGGAAAAACTGCGGGGGGCGCAATTAGCGCTGAGGCATCCGTTTCTCTGAAAGGTGAAATGACCGTAGACGGCAAAGGCAATGTGACAAGTGCCGATGTTGCCGGCTCTGCCCAAGGGAAAGTAAATTTGGTTGGATTGGAGGGCAGCGCTACCATAGAGGCGTCGACACAGCGAGGCTGCAAATTAAGCGGAGAGGTTGCTAAAATTCAAAGCGATTTCGTTAAAATTAAAACACCTGAGGAATTGGATGCCTTCAGACCTGATAAGCCTGAACAGGTCAAGAAGGTGCTCTGGCAAGGAGAGTATCAGATCAAATGATTGAAAATATATGGTGAAAGGAGGACTAATTTATGAAAAAACTTATATTAATTTTATTTAGCTGTATATTGATTGCGGCACTGCTGTCCGGCTGCGGCGGAAAGCCTGCAGCAGAAGCCCAAGCGGCGGAAGACACCCAAAAGGCAGTGGACAATGCCATGGAAACTATGGAAATCCTGACAAACAAAGAATGGCCCGCAGATAAGCTTCCTACTGAGCTTCCGGAATATACGGAAGGGGAGATTGTAAACTCAGGGGGGGAAGCTGACGAATTCTATATCAAGATTGACAAGACCAATGAGGATGCTTTGACCGCATATTTGGGAAAACTCAAGGAACAGGGCTGGAATGTGTCTGAAGGCAGAGAGTCTACAGCCAACAAAGGAGTTTACGAGCTAAGCTTTACTTGGCAGGGGGATGATCATCTTCAAGTGATTGTTTATACTTCGGAGGTTGGAGCATGGCCTTCTGACAAGATACCGCCGGATATTTTCCCTCCGGAAAACTGCACTTTTATTGGTGATGTAGAAGTTATTGAAAGTATTCCAGGTCAGGGATGGTATTCCACTTATACTTGTGAAGGTGTAGATGAAGAAGGGGCAAAGGCTTACTTTGACAAGCTCAGAGAAAATGGTTGGAGCGGTGACAGCCAGCTGGTCAAGGATATTGAGTGGAAGGGCAAGAAGTATAGTGCGGATATAGAAATATATGAGATAGAAGGTAATACAAGCTCCTTTACGGTTAATTTCATGATAGTTGAATAGGGGAAAATAGGTAAAAAAGCCACCGTTTCTAATGATGAAACGGTGGCTTTCAGTACAGCATATAACTTTTAAGCCTGTACTTCCTGTATCTTGACCTTTGTTTCTTCAATTTCGGCATACTTAGCCTTTATTTCTTCTCCGACCCTTGCAACTTCTTCGGCAGGGAATTCAGTGTCTGCGGCAAAAGCGTTGTAAACCAGCTCACCCATATTGAACTTCAGCTTCTTGATATCTCCTTCAAGCTGCGAAATATGGAGCTTCAGCTTGCTTATCTCCACCATATCCTGTGATTTATCACCTACGACCTTTGCTGTATTAACGACTTTCTCCGAAAGATTTTTTAAAAAACTCATATCTCATCCTCCTTTTATTTGGGAGTTTATTTTTTTATTAATTCGCTAAATATTAGGAATTTCCTGCTATTTAACAATAATTATTCATATATTTACTATAATATGCTTAAAAACTTTTTATGTTACTTTCCGATTTAATTTGTTTTTCCAGCCAGCTTTCTATTATCTCAGTTAGCAAGATTCTCTTATCCTGAAAGGAATGATCGGAATTAAGCATTATATATTCAAAGTTTTCAGTATTATACTTGAGCATTTTATTTAGCAGGGGGTAGTAATGAAGTTCCGGAATGGAAAGGTTGTCCTTTTTGGCGGCTATTAATAAGAGCTTTTGCTCTGCCAGCTTTTCAGCATTATTTACGAAGCTCCATTTATCACTGTTTGCAATTGCTTCATTTATTAATTCTTCAACGGTAGTACCTTTAAGAGGGATAATACACTCCTTGAACATTTCCTGCAGAAACCTCAGAGCTTTATCATCTTTTTCAGAATTTTTTCCCATAGCTCCAAAGTCAAATGGGGCTATTGCAACATATGCCTTGATATCCATATTATCAGCGGCAGTCAGCAATGTGGCAAAGCCTCCCATACTGTGCCCCAAAAGCACTATATTGTCTCTGTCAATCCGGTATCTTCGGGCAGTTTCCTCTGATTTTACGAACTCTATCGCTGCTTTTACATCATCCAGCACGTTTTGAAAGGAGAAGCATCCTTCGCTGCCCCAGGAACCCCTGTAATGAAACACCAGGGTATTCCAGCCTGCCCGTCTGAAAGCATGGGCCATATCGAGATTCTTCTCTGTACCCGGGAATCCGTGAAGCAGAACCATGGCAGGGTGAGGACCCCTGCCTGCTACTGTGTACAAAACGCCATAAAGATTCTTGCTGTTGCTGTTAATAACAACAGCCATACTGTCAGGAGGAAATTCCGACTCTTCAATAACAGGATCCTCATATAGTTTTTTAAACTGCATAAAGCATCCTCCTTTTCTCATTAAAGTCATAATGTTCCATATACTTAAATTATAGCATAGAGCGGAATATTTTCTAAAGCATTGAATAATGCGCACAGGGTAGAAAACTGTACTTTTCAAATATGTCAATTTGTTGTATATTGAATAAAACGTGGAAAACACGTATTGGAATAAAGGGGAAAGAGGGATAGAAATGTTAAAGCATACCCGAATTACAGATCCGGAGATATATGAAATAGTTGTCAGTGAATTAAAACGCCAGGAGCATAATATTGAAATGATTGCCTCTGAAAGCACGGCACCTCTGGAGGTTATGGAGCTATCAGGGTGCATATTTACGAATAAAACCCTGGAGGGCTATCCTGGAGCACGTTTCCAGGCAGGCTCCCATGAAGCTGACAGGCTTGAAATTTTAGGAATTGAACGGGCGAAAAAATTATTTGGGGCAGAGCATGTGAATTTTCAGGTTTATTCGGGCTCCACAGCAAATTATGGAGTATATGCAGCAATTCTGAAGCCAGGAGATAAAGTATTAAGTATGAGGCTTGATCAGGGTGGTCATTTGACTCATGGAAGTCCTGCAAATTTCCTTTCCAAGGTTTATGAATATGACTTTTACGGTGTAAATCCTGAAACAGAAATGATAGATTATGATCAACTGGAAAAAAAGGCGGAAGAATTTAAACCCAGGCTGATTATTGCAGGGGGCAGTTCATATCCGAGGCTGATTGACTATGAAAGAATAGGCAAAATCGCAAAAAACGTTGGCGCATATTTTATGGTTGACATGGCACATGTAAGCGGATTGGTGGCTGCAGGGGTTATACCCAGTCCGGTGCCTCATGCTGATTTTGTAACATCATCCACGACAAAGACTTTTTGCGGGCCCAGAAGCGGATTTATTCTCTGCAAGAAAGAATATGCAAGGCTTATTGATAAAGGGGTTTTCCCGGGGTCATTAGGTTCTATGCATTTAACAACGATGGCGGCAAAGGCATGGTCGATGAAATATGCGGCATCGGAAGAATTCCGGAACATTATGGAGCAAATACTTGTGAATGCAAAAACATTGGCCGGGGAGCTGAACCGTTTCGGGTTTCGCATCGTCAGCGGCACAACGGACAACCATATTGTAATGGTAGATCTCAGATCAAAAGGAATAAGCGGCAAACTGTTCCAAGCTGCTCTTGACGAGGTGGGAATCACAGTGAATAAAAACCAGATACCCTTTGATCCTGCGTCACCTTTAGTTACCAGTGGCGTAAGAATAGGAGTTACATCTATATCACAGAGGGGATTAAAGGAAGCTGAGGTAAAAGAGATTGCAGAAATAATGAATCAAGTGGCGGCAGCACCGGAAGATAAATCAAACCTGAAAGCGTGCAGGGAGAAGGCGGAAGCATTGATTGCACGTTTCCCGCTGTATCCGGCAGGCAGCTTTGAGGATTAGAATATGCTAAGGCGGCGGCATATATTTCCTCCGCCACTTATAGCATTATTATTTTAAAAAACTTTTCTGCGGTTATGCGGCAGGAAGTTTTTTTGTTTGAATATCATACTTATAAAGGTATAATTATAGTAAGATGTGTAATTGAAAAAAGTTCAAATAAAGGAGTGATTTTTATTGTATAATGAAATTATGGGATAAATAGTATTTGCAGAAAGATAATACTATTTAAATAAATACAAGGGGGAATTATTATGTATAAACCTGTAGCTGAGCCTTTTAGAATCAAAATGGTGGAGCCAATTAGGATGATTACCAGAGAAGAGAGAGAAAAAGCTCTTAGGGAAGCAGGGTATAATCCCTTTGCTTTAAAGGGGGAAGATGTATACATAGATCTCCTGACAGACAGCGGCACAGGGGCAATGAGCGATAACCAATGGTCAGGAATGATGCTTGGAGATGAGTCCTATGCAGGAAGCAGGAACTTTTATAATCTTGTAGAAGCCGTAAAAGATATAATAGGGTATCCATACTGTGTACCCGTTCATCAAGGTAGAGGTGCAGAAAAAGTATTGTTTTCAAACCTTATAAAGAAAAAGGGCCAGTACGTTCTTGGGAATATGCATTTTGATACTACAATGGCTCATATTGAGTTAAACGGCGGAAGACCGTTAAATTTTGTAACGGATAAAGCCTTCAACACTACAGAGCCTTATGATTGGAAAGGGAATTTTGACCTTGACAAGCTGGAAGCATTCATAAAGGATCATAACAAGGAGGATATTGCATTTATTCTGGCTACAATTACCTGCAACAGTTCAGGAGGACAGCCTGTATCAATGGAGAACATAAAAGGGGTTAAGGCCATTGCTCAAAAGTACGGTATAAGGCTATTTATAGATGCCGCAAGATTTGCGGAGAATGCCTATTTTATAAAGCGCAGGGAAAAAGGGTATGAAAACAAGAGTATTGTAGAAATAGTCCAGGAGATGTTTTCTTATGCAGAAGGTTTTACAATGAGTGCCAAGAAGGATGCCATAGTGAATATGGGCGGACTTATTGGAATAAAGGAAGATGAGGAATTACTTACAGCAGTAAAAACTACATTAATTCCATACGAAGGCTTTGTTTCATACGGAGGACTTGCAGGAAGAGACATGGAAGCGCTTGCAAGAGGGCTTAGAGAAGGAGTAAATGAAGATTATCTGCATTACAGAATATCCCAGATTGAATATCTTGGCTACAGGCTTATGGAAGGCGGGGTTCCCATTCAATATCCCACAGGGGGACATGCAGTATTCGTAGATGCAAAAAAAATGCTGCCTCATATACCATATTACCAGTTCCCGGCCCAGGCCCTTGCAAATGCATTATACATTGAATCAGGAGTAAGAGCGGTTGAAATTGGATCCTTCCTCCTTGGAAGAGATATGGAAACAGGAGAACAGTTGGAATCACCTCTTGAGCTTATGAGACTTACAATACCAAGAAGAGTCTATACCAATAGTCATATGGATTATGTTGCTGACGCACTAATATCCCTAAAAGACAAGGCTCATGAACTAAGGGGACTGGAATTTGAATATGAGCCCAAGGTCTTAAGACATTTTACCGCAAGATTAAGACCAATAGGATAATTAAAGGGCGATTAACTCAGCCGGGAGAGCGCTGCGTTCGCAACGCAGAGGTCGGGGGTTCAAATCCCTATCGTCCACCAGCATAATACCGCATAGCGGCAGATATGCAGCAATTGTTTACTTTAATTGTTAGCTTTTTTTAGTGCACAAATTTATGACTGTAGTATAATAATGTGATACATGACAATAATCGATACTGTGAGGTAATAATATGAAAAATAACATTTTAGGAAATACCGGTATTGA
>JAAYQK010000128.1 GCA_012519325.1 Gracilibacteraceae bacterium
AAAGCACAATTTTGTACTTAGGTACAATGCTTATTATTTTTCAAACAAAGGCCAAAGTACTTTTGAAACCCTTTGACATTTTTCTTGTGTCGTTAATCTGTATAATACTATTACATTGGCTAGACTCACTTATATTTGAAATTCCCTGGGAACCAGTATCGACAATATTGGCATTGGTTATTTCGCTGTATCTTTTTGAAAAGCTTTTCGGTGAAACAAACAGCTTTATTCAGGTTTTTATAGTCTCAATACAAGTTTTTTTTGCTTTCCAATGGCTTAACATAATGCCTTGCTTTTCATCATATTTCTTCGGGAAAAGCGATATCCCTTACAGCATAAAAATATCCGGCATATATCTTAATGCTGATACAGTATTGAATTTTGCAGGATTTGCATTTTTTGTGCCCTTTATTATCTCGTCTTTTGTTACTGCAACGCTTTTTATCAGCTACTCCCGTAACATAAAAATGATCAGGGAGAACCATAAGAAAGAAAACGAGATAAGGGATATGAAGGCTAAGGCTCTCGAAAACCGTATATACCAAGAGGTTAATTCTCTGGTGCATGATTTAAAAACCCCCTTGGTTACTATAAGGGGATTGAATTCTTTGATGTTATTTGAAAACGCAGGCAAAAAGCGGAAAGAATACAGCGAACGTATCGAAAACTCAGTAATTAAAATGAGTGACATGATTTCCGGTTTTTTATTTGAAAATTCGTGTCAGAGGCTTAAGGTGACGGAGCTTATCAATTACGTAAGGGCACAGCTTCCGTTAGAAAATGAAAGAATAAGATTTTCAATCAATATTGAAGAGGAACTGCCGGACATTTATATTAATAAGATTCGAATTGCAAGGGCTTTGATAAATATACTGGAAAATGCAATTGTTGCACCATGTGTGCATCCGTATAAACTGATAAACTTTGATGCAAAGCATGCGGAAAATGGCATCAACATAATTGTAAAGGACAACGGCATCGGCATAGAGGAGAACAGTCTCATGAAAATCTGCGAAGTGGGATATTCAACAAATCATTCATCAGGACTGGGACTGCCTTTTGCAAAGAGAATTATAGAAGATAATGCAGGAACTATTGAAGTTATTAGCAAACGGGATTGCGGAACTACTGTAATTGTTTTCCTGCCGTCGGCTGAAAACTTTGAAGATTTTGGGGGGAGTGATGAAATTGAAAAATAATGATTCACCTGAGATTGTAATAATAGATGATGAGCCGGATATTCTTTATACAATAAAAGAAATATGCAGGTATGGAGGCTGGGAAGCAGCTACTGCACTTAACGGCAGGGAGGGCTATGAGCTGTGCAGGATATTCAAGCCCAAACTGGTTATAGTGGATTATCATATGCCGGATTGGGATGGACTGACGACGGTTAAAAAAATCAGGCAGCTTGATAATGCCGCATCAATACTGATATTAACTGTTGATGAAAGACAGGATACAGCAGAAAAAATTATTGCCGCAGGAGCAACGGATTTTGCTGTCAAACCGATAAAATCGCCGGATTTGATTTCTCGAATAAAAATTAATCTTAAAATACATGAGGTTCAGAAAAAGCATGATTTTGAAAAGAAGCAGGCATATATCGATAAAGGAATAAGCCCGGCTACCCTAAGTATTATCTGCGACTATTTAAGAGAGCAGAAAGATGGGTTAACTATAGACGATATAGCCAATGGAATTAACCTGGCGTACCAGACGGTGCACAGATATATATCCCACCTGCTGGAAGAAAAGGAAATAGAAATAGTTCCTATATATGGGAAGATGGGCAGGCCTAAGAATAAATACAAGCTACTGCAGAAAAGAAATTAATATGGTTAGTTTCTTGACAAGCATAATATTCCAGAGAAATATGTTATAAAAGTAGGATTTGTTTATAAATAACAGAAATGTCAATATACATTATATTAGACTAGGATAGTGCAATATAATGTATATTGATTTTTTTGCTGTTTAATATTTGGATTAGTACCTGGAATGAAATGCTTTCCAGTCTAATAAAAAAAATGATGGAGGGGAAGAAATGAAAAGAATATTAGCTTTACTTTTGACAGTTGCAATGCTTCTAAGCCTTGCAGCATGCGCAAAGACTGCGGAACCTGCGGCCGGATCCGAACCTGCAGAATCTAAGCCCGAAGAAAAGAAGTTCAAGATTGCAGTATATACAGGAACAGTATCCCAGGGGGAGGAAGAATTCAGAGCAGGAGAAAAAATGGCAGCTAAGTATCCGGACATGATAGTAACTCAGACTTATCCGGATAACTTTACAAAAGAACAGGAGACAGTTATTGCAAATGCATTGGCACTTGTATCGGATCCTGATGTAAAAGCCCTGGTTATGGTCCAGTCAGTTCCGGGTGCCTGTGCAGCCTTTGAGAAGGTTAGAGAAGCAAGGCCGGACGTGCTTATTATAGGAGGAGTGCCTGGAGAGGATCCGGATATGATAGCTAAAAAGGCGGATATAGTACTTCAGGGCGACGAACTTGCAATGGGCTACGCAATTCCGGCCCAGGCAAAGAAGCTTGGAGCTAAAACATTTGTACATTACTCATTCCCGAGACATATGTCTTATCCGCTTCTTGCTCAGAGAAGAGACATATTCAAAGCTGAATGCGAAAAGCTCGGTATGAAATTTGTGGATGCAACAGCTCCGGACCCGACAGGAGACGCCGGTGTACCCGGTGCACAGCAGTTCATACTCGAAGATGTACCGAGAAAGATAGCTGAATATGGTAAGGACACAAACTTCTTCAGCACAAACTGTGCAATGCAGGAGCCGCTTATCAAAGCTTCTCTTGAAGGTGGAGCAATATATGCCCAGCAGTGCTGCCCCAGCCCATATCATGGATATCCCGGAGCATTGGGCATAGAGATTCCTGCGGATAAAGCAGGTAGCGTTGATTTCATAATTGAGCAGATAAAGGCAAAGATCGCTGAAAAGGACGGTACGGGAAGATTCTCAACCTGGCCGGTACCTATGAATATGATGTTTGTTGAAGCTGGCGTAGAATATGCAAAGGCTTGGTGTGAAGGCACAATAACCAGTAAGAATGATGTTGAGGCATTAAAGAAAATCTGCTCAGAAACAGCCGGAGGAGCTGAAATGCAGTTCGTTACATATACCGGCAAGGATAAAGACGGAAATGATGTGAATTTTGATAACTTCCATATGATTCTCAGTGATTTTATAACATTCTAAGCAAATTTACAAAAAGATATAGACAGCATAAGGTTGCCGGCTATGCGGCAACCTTATGCATGTACTCGTAAAGGAGGAATGTATATGGAAGAAAACTATGTACTTAAATTAAAAAACGTAAGTAAAGAGTATTTTGGAAATAAAGTTCTTAAAGAAGTAAATCTCAATGTAAAAGCCGGTGAGATTCATGCACTGGTCGGGGAAAACGGCGCCGGAAAATCCACACTGATGAATATATTGTTTGGCATGCCTGTTATACATAATACAGGAGGATATACCGGAGAGATAATTTTTGAAGGGAAAAAAGCGGAGATAATGACTCCCAATAATGCATTAGCTTTGGGTATCGGCATGGTGCACCAGGAGTTCATGCTTCTTCCGGGCTTTACAATTACGGAGAATATAAAGCTGAACAGGGAGATAACCAAGCAAAATGCGATAAGCCGCATATTAGGCGACAGCTTGAAATCCTTGGATATCGAAGCTATGAGAAAGGATTCCCAAGCAGCTCTTAAAAAGCTTGGAATGAATATAGACGATTGGGTTCCTATTGCAGGTTTGCCCGTGGGTTATATGCAGTTTGTTGAAATAGCACGGGAAATTGATAAAAAGAACATTAAGCTGCTTGTATTTGACGAACCGACAGCAGTGCTGGCAGAAAGCGAAGCAGAAAAGCTTCTGGATACAATGAGAAACCTTTCTGCAAATGGAATAGCGATTCTTTTCATAACTCATAGATTGGACGAAGTTCTTGCAGTGGCAGACAGTATTACCATAATGCGCGATGGTGAGCAAGTAAGCGAAATGAAAAGGAAAGATGCGACTTTAGCCAAAATAGCGCAGATAATGGTTGGCAGGAAGATAGAAAGGGTAGTCCATGAAGCAAGAAAATATGAAAACAACGGTGAGATTGTAATGAGCATAAGGAATCTCAGCGTAGATATGCCGGGGGAAATTGTAAAAAGTATAGATATGGAAATCAGAAAAGGTGAAATTCTTGGAATAGGTGGGCTGGCAGGACAGGGGAAAATAGGTATAGCCAACGGCATTATGGGACTTTATAAAGCTTACGGAGAAGTTTATATAGGAAACACAAGACTGGAGCTGAACAACCCCAGGAAAGCTATAGAAAGCGGGCTTGCTTTCGTATCTGAGTATAGAAGAGGCGTAGGGCTACTGCTTGATACTTCAATAGAGATGAATATAGTAATTTCAAGCATGCAGATACAAAACAGGTTCCTAAAAGGATTGTTTGGCCTCAAAATGATAAGCCTGAAGGATGACAGAAAAATAAGGGAATGGGCAATGAAAATGATAAAAGATCTTGATATAAGGTGTACAGGGCCTGATCAACTTGCACGCAGGCTGAGCGGCGGAAACCAGCAAAAAGTGTGTATTGCAAGAGCCCTTACACTGGAACCGGAAATATTGTTTGTTTCCGAGCCTACAAGAGGAATAGACATAGGTGCAAAAAAGCTTGTGCTGGATTTATTGGTAAAACTGAACAAGGAACTGGGTATGACTATTGTTATGACTTCCAGTGAACTTGGAGAATTAAGGTCGATAAGCGACAGAATAGCGATTGTATATGATGGTAAGCTTGAAGGTATCCTCGCACCAACGGATTCGGACGTTGACTTCGGTCTTATGATGGCTGGAGAATACAGATCGAAGGAGGTTGTGTAGATGAGGGGCTTTTGGAAAAGTATAACTGATAAATACGGATATCCAAAGGTTTTTATTACTCTTTTTCTGTTAATACTCTGCATATTAGCGGTTGTACAGAAACAGAACCTGCCTGGACTTATAAAGGATTCATTAGTCAGAGTCGGAATGAACGGTATACTTGTTTTGGCTATGATTCCAAGCATAAATTCAGGAACCGGGTTAAACTTTGGACTTTCTTTGGGAATTGTTTGCGGAATACTTGCCGGGTGCATAAGTATTGAAATGAATCTTTTTGGATTGAAGGCTTTTTTTACTGCAATTTTGCTTTCGATTCCATTTTCGGCTGCTGTGGGATACGCTTACGGCCTTTTGCTCAATAGGGTAAAAGGCGATGAAATGACTATAGGCACTTATATGGGTTTTTCCATAGTATCACTTATGTGCATAGGCTGGCTGCTGCTGCCCTTCAAAAGTCCGGAGATGATTTGGGCTATTGGAGGAAGGGGCCTGAGAACTACGATTGCATTGGCTGACAGATTCGCTAAAGTAACGGATAAAATGATGTCTTTCAATATATTAGGTGAACCGGTACCGACAGGGACTCTTTTGCTTTTCGGGGCAGGATGCGTTTTGATGTGGATATTCTTAAAGACAAAGACCGGGGTTGCAATGATGGCTGCAGGCGATAATCCAAGGTTTGCTGCTGCAAACGGAATAAATGTAAACAGGCAAAGAATTGTTGGAACAATGCTATCTATGATTATTGGAGGCATAGGTATTATCGTATATGCACAGAGCTTCGGTTTTTTCCAGTTATATACCGGACCTTTAATGATGCCTTTTATGGCAATATCTGCAATTCTTATCGGGGGAGCATCAGCCAGAAAAGCCAGTATATCCAATGTAGTATCAGGTACGATTCTATTCTTTTCGCTGCTTGCAATTTCGCTTCCTGTAATAAATAAAATGATGCCGGAGGGAAATCTCTCCGAGGTTGTTCGGATAATAGTCACTTATGGTGTTATTCTATATGCACTAACTAAAGTAGGGAGGGATGATTAGTATGGATATGGAAAAGAACAAGACATCCCTTATGAAAGTTTTTATGAACTATTCAGTGCCTCTTCTTTTTATGGTAATATGTCTTATAGGAGTATATGCATCAAAGCTGAATGCAGTTTATATACTGAATGAAATTTCTGTGAGGTTGTCCAGAAATCTATTCATGGTTCTAGCTTTGATAATACCAGTTATTGCAGGTATGGGCCTAAATTTTGCTATCGTAATAGGGGCTATGGCAGGACAAATCGGACTTATCACAGTTAAAATTTTTGACATTGGTGGATTTCCGGGGTTCCTGATGGCTGTATTATTTGCAACACCCTTTGCACTGCTTTTCGGATATGGAACCGGGCTGATACTTAACAAGACAAAGGGAAAGGAAATGATAACCAGCCTGATGCTCGGTTATTTTGCAAATGGTTTGTATCAGTTGGTATTTTTAACATTTATGGGTACAATAATACCTGTTGATAATCCTGAAATTATCCTGAGCGGCGGGGTTGGACTAAAAAATGCCCTGGATTTGAAACTTATCCAGTATGCTGTAGATAACCTATTCAGGCCGAATATAATGGGTGTAAAAGTACCTGTTGTTACACTGCTTCTTGTTGCAGCATTGTGCTTTGTAATAAAATTTTTGGTAAAAACTAAGCTTGGGCAGGACTTCAGAGCATTGGGACAGGATATTAACATAGCTGAAGTCTCAGGTATTAAAACAGATAGAATCAGGCTTATTGCTATCACAATATCTACCGTGCTTGCAGCATGGGGACAGGTAATATTTTTGCAGAATATAGGGACACTGAATACATATAACAGCCATGAGCAGGTTGGTATGTTTGCAATTGCCGCATTGCTTGTAGGAGGGGCATCTGTTACAAAAGCTACTATAAGCGAAGCAATAGTAGGTACGCTTTTATTCCATACTCTGTTTATAGTATCACCATTTGCAGGTAAAAACCTTTTCGGTGATGCACAGATAGGTGAATATTTCAGATCCTTTATTGCTTATGGTGTAATTGCAGTTTCTCTTGTTCTTCACGCTTGGCAAAAATACATGAATGCCAGAAACAGAGAGAAGCTGGAATAAAATTTACGAAGCTTTAGGAGGTGGTTTCTTGAAATTTGATAAGGCTGTGGAGTTGATGAAAGATGATATTATTGCTTCCGTTCAGGAACTGGTAAGGTTTAGAAGCATCGAAGATAGTCCTGAACCCGGTGCACCCTTCGGCAGGGAAATAAGAAATTGCCTGGACAGGACTCTTCAAATATGCAGTGGACTGGGATTTAAGACAGAAAACTTTGATGGTTTTGCAGGCCATGCCGAATTCGGGGAAGGAGACGAAAT
>JAAYQK010000129.1 GCA_012519325.1 Gracilibacteraceae bacterium
CGTAGTATTTCTGTGGATTCAAATAAATTCTGTCTCCAAGTTCATCAATCAGCTCATCTGCGGTTTTACCGGTCAGGTTTGCCATATACGGCAAGTCTATTTTCATTTTAACATTAAGGCTGATTTCAAGTGCTTCCTTTGCTGTTTCCGCCCTGTCCGGCAAACGGTATGATTTAATGGTTGCTTTATAAAATATTGGTGCTTTAACCCATGACTGTTTATCCTCGCTCTGATCCTCAATAGAACGTAAGAGCGGAAATTGGTCGTCATCCGAAAATACTGCAATATTGGATTTGTCATTGATAAACCCACATCGGTCAACGAATCTATCATATACGCTGTTAAGTTTTTTCTGCGCTTTTTGAAGTTCATCAGGCGTGTAATCCCTTGTCTGTACAGCAATGACATTTAAAAGCGCACCTCTGATTTCACAAAGCCCTTTAATCCTTTCAGCTCGTTTCCCTGTATAATCCTGTGGTATCAACTTGTTATGCTCACAATAATATATTTTTTCATCCAACACCACATAGGTATAGTTTTTAGTTCCTTTAGGAGCATCCAGCTCAGTTACTTCATTCACTGATTCTTCCTCAGCGGCTTCTAACGGTTTATCAGCTTCTGCGGTAAAGGTTGCGTGGAGCTTATTAATGGCCTTATCAAGTTCTGCATATAAATCTTGCCCTTCCGGTGCAATACAGGCTGTACCCTCCTCATTTCCATACATATTCCTGCTGTGTCTCATTTCACCCAAAACCATGTCAGGGTGCTCATGGAAATATTGATTGATGTTGATGTAGTCTGTTTTTCTCGTATTGGTAAAAACCCAGTCCGGCAAAGAATACTTATCAACCTTTCTTGGACGATCAAGCTTTTTAAAAAATAAAATATCTGCCGTAACTTCCGTCCCCGCAAGTGCTTTAAATGCATTGTTCGGCAACCGGACAGCACCAATCAGGTCGGCTCTTTGTGCTATATATTTCCTTACCGCAGTATCTCTTTTGTCCATTGTTCCTTTACTTGTGATGAAACCAATGATACCGCCCGGTTTTACAAGATCCAGGGATTTGGCAATAAAATAATCGTGAACCAGAAAATCCTCATCAGCATATCTCTTGTCGTACAGCTTTATATTATTGAATGGAATATTCCCAAGGACCACATCAAAAGAATTATCCTCAAAGTTTGTGGTTTCATACCCCTGCACATAAATATTGGCTTTTTGATATAGTTGCTTTGCAATTCGTCCGGTGATACTGTCAATCTCAACACCGTAAAGAGGCGTGTCGGCAATTGCTTCGGGAAGGACTGAGAAGAAGTTTCCCGTCCCCATCGCTGGGTCAAGAATCTTTCTATCCCTGCCACCTTTAAAACCGAACCTCTCAAAGGCATTATAGATGCATTTTACCAGTTCCGGCTCGGTATAATAAGCCGTGATAGTGGAATTTCTGGCATCCTCATATTCTTTTTCATCAAGTAAGACTTTTAGTTCCTGATGCTCATTTTCCCATCCTGATGCAGTATCAGAGAAGGCATTAGCAAGGCCACCCCATCCCACATAACATGCAAGGATAATTTGTTCTTCGGGATTAGCAAGGCGCTTTTCATTTTCAATCCGCTTTAAGAGTTTGATTGCTTCAATGTTATTTTTATATTTGGTTTTTGCTCCGTTTGGATATAGGTTATAATCCTCGGAATAACGGAAATTCAACTTGGTATGACGGGACTGTCCAGACTTTGCTTCGACAGATAAGGGAATATCCTTAGCCGTTTGCTCCTGCGGTTTGCTTTCTTTTTCTTCCGAATCCTTTTCATCCGGTGTATGGTATTGTTCTATTTCTGCCAGTTCCTTTTCAAGTTCATCTTTCAGGTCTTCAAGGTCCTGCCAATACTCCGACTGTTTGTAAGAAAAAATTGCTCCCGATTCCCACTTCTTCTCAATCTCAATCAACTCAGCCTTTACTTCTTCAAGCTCGTTTTTAAGCGAGTTAAACTTTTCATCTTGGTCTATATTTACTTCCTGTAAATCCAAATACCGTCCTTCATCAATCAGTTTTCGGATAACTATAGCAGCTCTCAGCCATGTTATATTGGTTTTATGCTTTTCTCCGTTTTCATCGGTCCAGTCAAATTCAATACCGGTCCCGTCGTGGTTTTCAAATCCAATTCCCTGTTTATTTACAGAATGACCTCCAACCCCATATTCGGCTTTCAAAAACGCACTAAATGCTGAGCCTGTTGGATTAGTCATTGCAAAATCATAAATCCGCTTCTTACCATCTTGCATTACACTGCCTTCAAGAAGCACCATTTCAATGAGTTGCTCCTCACGGCTTTTTGGTGTCACGTCAAACAAGTTCATTTGTTTACTCTGTATTGGCTCTGCTTCAATGGTTTCAACTTTATGAGCTTTTGGAGTATCTTCAGTTTGAGAATAGGTGGAGTTATCCTGAATTGTTGTTTTAGTTGAAGGTAGAGGTACTTGACCTACCGGCATCATTCTATAAAAGCCCATTTCTTGAAAGTCTGGCTCGCTTGCCTTTTCCTCTTGCCTTATTTTCACATCCTCAAATTCTTGGAGTAGATCAGTAATATCAATCAATGGAGCTGCAAATTGCTTAAAATACTTCTCGATATCCGTATCGGTCAAAGAAACATATTCACCTGTGTTATAATTCACTCTTGCAACTAAAAATGTTCCAAAAATCGGTTGTCCGTTTACTATGCGGTTAATAGGAGTGCTGTCAAAGTCCACATCATCAGCACATACCGCATCAATACCTTCTGCAATTTCAATAGTAGTAAAAGCACCTCCGACTTGTTGTTGAAGCTCCTTATATCCATTACGTATTTCAGTAACATAGGGCGCTTTACCCTGTTCTACCACCAAAACTTTAAGTAATTTTTCATTTATCTTTGACTCATCAGTTCCCTCCATTTCTTGAAGTTCATCAGGGATATTATAAGCTGCAATTGTAACATTTTCAGGCA
>JAAYQK010000130.1 GCA_012519325.1 Gracilibacteraceae bacterium
CCTCTGCAATATTATATATTACTATAGTAACCATTTTTTGAGTATAAATCAATCCGAATTATGGCAATGATAGCGTCAATTGCCGTACATAAACTGTAATATAGTATTAACAAATCTGTATGGATTCTTTAATTCTTAGAATTGGCAGGCTCTATATTAATTCTTTTGCCTTTAATCTGGTTATCCTTCATAATTTTTATCACATCACCTGCATATTCTCTCGGCACTTCAACAAAGGTGTACTTGTCATATATATCAATGCTTCCTATGAGTTTTCCGGGAATACCCGTTTCACCCGCAATACCTCCCACAATATCCCCCGGCCTTATTTTTTGATTTCTCCCGATGTTGATGAATAATCTTACCATTCCTGCTTCTGCACCGGTGTCTTCAAAATCTTCCTCATCATGCTTTTCCTCCTTGCCCTTGTTTCCAATAGCCATCTTAAGAAGTGCCGCAGCGATTTCAAGGCTGGTATAGTCTTCTGCTGCCAGCTTTTCTATAATATGAACATACTGGCTGAGATCCTCTTCATCCATTACATCTTTTACTTTATCCAAAAATATATTTGTCCTTACCTCTTCCACATCTTCTGAAGAAGGTGTCTTCCGCAGGATAATCCTTGCCTTGGCATACCTTTGAATATCCCTTAGCTTATATATCTCTCTTCCCACAACAAAAGTAAAGGACTTTCCTTCTCTGCAGGCTCTGGCTGTACGTCCTATTCTATGGACATAATACTCTTCATCTTGAGGAAGGTCGTAATTAAATACTGCTTCTATATCATCCACATCTATGCCTCTGGCAGCAACATCAGTAGCTACAAGTATGTCTACAGCACCACTTCTGAATTTCGACATTACCCTGTCCCTCTGCACCTGCTTCAAATCCCCATGAAGGCCCTCAGCAGAATATCCCCTTCCCTGTAATTCCGCCACCAGCTCGTCAACCTTTCTTTTTGTGTTGCAAAAAACCAGAGAAAGTTTGGGGTTGTACATATCAATAAGCCTTGAAAGTACCTCGGGTTTTGTCTTTTCTTTCACCTCAAAATATACCTGCTCCACCTTAGGTACAGTCAACTCCTTATGTACTACCCTCACATGCTTTGGATTTCTCTGAAACTTTTTCGTAAGCTCCAGAATGGGGCCGGGCATAGTTGCAGAGAAAAGCATCGTCTGCCGTTCCTGAGGGACTGCCTTTAATATGGTTACTATATCATCTATAAATCCCATATCCAACATTTCATCCGCTTCATCCAGCACTACCATTCTGACCTTGTCCATTTTCAGGGTTCCTCTATTCATGTGATCCATGACCCTGCCAGGTGTACCGACAATAATTTGGGGCCTTTTTTGTAAAGCCTTGATCTGCCTGTCAATGGGCTGGCCGCCGTATATGGGAAGAACTCCTATTCCCTTTTTGAACTTACCTAATTCTCTTATTTCTTCGGCAACCTGTATTGCAAGCTCTCTGGTTGGGCATATTATCATTGCTTGAATTACCTTTTCTTCATGGTTCAGCTTTTCAAGAATCGGTATACCGAAAGCAGCCGTCTTTCCGGTTCCCGTCTGAGCCTGCCCTATTACGTCCCTCCCTTCCATTATGCAAGGAATAGCCTGAGCCTGTATCGGTGTTGTCTCTTCAAAACCTTTATACTCTATTGCCTTCAAAACTTCACTTGATAAATTTAATTCTTCAAACCTCAGATTTTTCATTCAATACCATCCAATCTTTTTAATGTAACTATATAACAATACATTTATTATGCTCAAATTGCAACTAATTTTTCATATTAGAAGAAAATTGCAACGTATCTGAAGCTTGCATAACCCTCCGCAAGAGACAGTATAGTATATCGAGGCACACGGATTATGATTTTGACAGGGCTACTGATATGCCTTTGGAAAAGTTCTGCCGGTGCCAAAAGGCCTTCCATGGCCCGAGACACCTAAGCCGGCCTCCTGCCGGCTTCACGAACTTTTTACCAAAGCCATATCAGAGGCCTGTTGCCAAAATGCATAAAAGTGTGCCCTGCTATACTATACAAGCTCTTGCTTGGTTATGCATACTTATAGTTATGTCGCATTATTCTATTATCTAAATGCAGAACTCATGATCGATGTCTCAAGTTTTGTAAATTTATGATATAATGTGTATGGTCATATACTGCCATCTTGAGAATTTATACAAAAGAAAGGAAGTAAAGCGATGAGTCTGGAAAGTGTAAGAAAATATTTTCAAGAGAATGGTCTTACGGACCTGCATATACTGGAGACAGATGCAAGCACTGCAACTGTCGAGCTTGCGGCAAAAGCCCACGGTGTTGCACCTGCACTTATTGCAAAAACAATGGCTTTTGGATTGAAAGACAGAAATATTCTAATAGTAGTAAGAGGTGACGCAAGAATAGATAATCGCAAGTTTAAGGACTGCTTTCATGAAAAGGCCTCAATGCTTAGCCCGGAGAAAGTGCTGGAAACAACCGGTCATGCAGTAGGAGGAGTGTGCCCCTTCGGCCTCAGGAATCCCATGGATATTTACCTGGATGTTTCAATGAAGGAATTTGAAGTGGTATATCCCGCAGCAGGATCTGCAAATTCAGCTGTAAAAATAACCCCCGACAGATTGCAGGAAGTTACTGGCGGAGTCTGGGTGGATGTATGTAAATAGAAAATCCTAATACCCGGGAATAGAGCTGTAAAGCCAATTGTCGTCTTTTGACTCGTATATCAGCTTTTTAATATATCCGCCTTTTTCTTTGTCAAAAGCATAGCTCATCATGCGAAAGCTTGAATCGGTTGGCAATAATACAGTGATGTCAGGCATTTGTTCCGTACCGCTATTGGAAACCATAAAATGTACAACTCCCAACTGGACATATTGGGACAATAGCGGGTAAGACTTGTCTCCGTCGCAAACCGTCAAAACCCAATTCTGCCCGTCATCCCACATCATTTCTCCATTTTCATTACGTTGGGCAGCTGTATATAATTCTATACTTTCTTCAATATTATCCAAGTCCAAATCAACTGAAAATTCCCTGAGTTTTGTCATTCTCTCAGTTTCTATTGAGTCACTTGCCATCGCTTCAATCAGTACAGTATCTGTTTCAACTTCAGGCGGCGGCTGCACATTATTCTGCTCCTCAGGCTGGCAGCTTGTCAGTACGCCAAGCAATAAAACAAGTATCATACATATGTAACTCTTTCGCTTCATTTAACGAACCTCCTGAATAATTCTATATACTATCAGACTGAAAATACAATACTATGTTCCTTCTTCATGTATTTTAATTCAATTATACATGCAATCCTCCCATACAATATCCATAAATTGATATTACTATAGTTTGAAAATGGAGATGATCATTAATGTTTCGCCAGGTTTCCCCCCCATGCCCTGCGGGCACATTCCTGTATTACATCAGACCGGGTGATACCTTGTACAAGCTGGCAAGGCGCTTCAATACCACTGTCAATGCCATAGTCAATGCCAATCCGGGGCTTGATCCCCACTGGCTTCGCGTTGCCCAGGGAATCTGCATCCCACGGCAGCCCGTATTCCCGGCTTGTGTTTCCGGCACTTATTACACTGTAAGATATGGAGATACCCTTAATAAAATAGCTCAGCGAAATAATATTCCTTTGCAGGCTTTACTGATGGCTAACCCGGGTATTACCAATCCTGATCTGATTTATGTAAATCAAGTTATATGCATCCCTCAGCTGCCTTCAGCAAGGCCTCCCAGAAAAGAAATAGAGGTTCATGTCGAAGGAATGACTGAATACCGTGAAGCAGCCTTGAATCTAAGCGACCAGGGTTATTCCGTCTATGTAATGAACGATTTTACCTTCACTGGAGAAGAACCCGGCATCGACCAGATATTCTTTAATTATGACGACCGCTACTTTGTAAGAATTCAGCTGCTTCCTGAGGATTCAGACATCGAAGCGCTCAGGGAAAATGCCCTTGAGGAGCTAAGGCTTGTCGGCACTCCCGATGAGCTCTCAGGAACAGAGATTTATGAACCATTCTTCCGCAGCGCAGAATTCTACCTGCGTGCATCCAATCCGACTTTCTCCAAGGAAATCATTGTAATGGAAATTGCAGGAGAGTTGTTCCGATTCAACATGAATATACCCGTCGGAGTCGCTTCCGAGGGAGTTGTACCCAGCTTTCTGGCAATGCTGAAAACAGTAGATATTCCATAATTTGAATGGAACAAAACTATGAATTCCTCCATCTAACAGATTGTAAAAGATAAATCAATTCATGGGGTTATTATAGGATCCTGCCTATTCATTAATTCAGTGGCAGGTGTCTATGCCGACACAACTGCCCTGGATACACCGGTATCAATACAGATTGAACAAGTGGGTTATGATGAAGCACTTATTCAAAAACAGAGCGAAATCGACCGTTATATATTTGAAGAAAATAAAAAGAATTTTGAAGATAAGGGAATTACAGTAACAAATACAGGCATAATCAGTGATTATGTTGAAGTAGGCATCACACCGTTTAATGAAGAAAATGCGAACTATGTCTATGAGTTATTCGGAAAGGATTCCGTAAAGGTTGTTGAAGGAATTCAAGCCACAACTCTTGCTTCGGTAGACATTGCCCAGGATGCTGTAGTTCAATATCCCAGTGAAATAACAGAAGCACAAATAGTATCAGCACCCACAGAAAAAGAAGCCTCATCCATTGCAAGCCTTTTTGCTGCCGTATGGGAATGGATAAAGAATATATTCTGATTAAAGAGCCGAATGGCTCTTTTCATTTGTCCGGCTGTCAGAAAACATGACATATGCATGGTTAAAGAAAATCTTCATCTTTAATCATTGCTTTAGCAATCTCTACAGCGTCATCAATATAATTAGGTATTGGTTTTGCTTCTATCCCGGCAACAGTAACATTACATTTGCTTATAGGAATCAGTATCTTTTTCGCCGGACTCTCCGCTACAGCCTTTGCCATAAGCGGTGTCAGTTCACCAAGAAGCGAATTCGCGCAGATTATTCCTATAGGACCCAAAATAATATCTACTCTGCAGGCATTATAGATAACAGCGTTTTCTCCCGTTGCACCTTCATCGGCGCCTGCTTTCAACATTAATGAAGTTGCCAGGGAGTTGGTTCCTAATGCAATAATCTCTATGTCTTCAAACTTTTGCCTGAATCTTTCAACAATAGCTTTACCAATTCCTCCTCCCTGCCCATCAATAACTGCAATTCGCATATTATTCCTCCAATCATATATTCACAAATATGTTTACATCAAAGGTGCAAATATTCTTAGGATTGTTCTACCCAATTTTTTGTACAGTACTTCGTTTCTGCAGTTCTCTAAACTAATTTTCTGACAGACTTCCAAAGTATGAAGAAAATCCTTCTTCACTTCCGAAATACTCTCTGTCTTATACATCCATACACCACATTCAAAGTGTAAAAACAGGCTGCGGTAATCCAGATTTATTGTCCCGACTACAGCATACAAATCATCCACTACAAAAGTTTTTGCATGGACAAAACCCGGCGTGTACTCATATATGGAAACTCCGCTCCCTATTAATGCTTCATAATTACATCGTGATACGGAATGAACATACCACTTATCCGGAATATGAGGGGTTATAATGCGTACATCCACACCTCTTTTCGCTGCCATGCACAGAGCTGAATTCATCTCATTGTCCAGTATAAGATATGGTGTATAGATATAGATATATCTATCAGCTTCACCGATTAAATTAAGATATACTGTCTCCCCTACGGCCTCGTCATCAAGAGGGTTATCGGCAAAAGGCTGTACATAGCCTTCGGATTCAATGTGTCCCGAATTTAAGCAAACCGGTTTGAACGCTTCATAATCCTCATCCTCTTTTCTGAGAAAATTCCACATGGAAAGGAACATAACCGTAAGGCTCCACACCGCATCTCCTTGGACGGCAATAGAAGCATCCTTCCAATGTCCATACTTTTCATAAACATTAATGTACTCATCTGCAATGTTTATACCTCCCGTAAAAGCTATACGTCCGTCAATTACGGCAATTTTACGATGGTCACGGTTGTTAAGGCGAATGGACAGAACCGGTATAAAAGGATTAAACACACAGCATTTGATTCCCATTCTCTCCAGTTCCTTATCATAGCCATAGGGTAAAGTCATTATACAGCCTACATCATCATAGATAACGCGAACATCTACTCCCTGCATTGCTTTTTCTTTCAGGATTTCCAAAATAGTATCCCACATAACACCTTTATTGATAATAAAATACTCCAGAAAGATATAATGCTCTGCCTTTTTTAATTCCTCCAGCATGCGCTCAAACTTTCTCTCACCGGGTGTTAGGTATTCTGTTCTTGTATTCTTATAAACAGGGCAGGCAGAATAATTGACTATATACTTTGCCTGATTGGCAGCACCTATGTCCTTCTGTTCAAACTGCTTGAGGATTGTCTGATCCTGAATAAGATTATCCTTCATTTTTTGAGCAATTTCCTGCATTTTTCGTTTGTTTTTCTTACTGGACTTGTTTCCGCCAAACATCAAAAAAAACAGCCCGCCGAAAATAGGAAACATCATGATCGGAATGATCCAGGCAAGCTTGTAGGCATGATTACTCTTGCCATTGACAATTCCAAGCACAACCAATAAGCTGAGAAATGTACAAATAGCATAGAACTGCACAAAATAATTGCTGAACCTCCATACCATAATTACAAGGGCAAGAATCTGGATTAATATGGCTACTCCGACCAAAACAACTCTGCTTAATAACATTCTTAATAATTTTTTCATAATAATGACCTCTACTATCTAAAATACTGAAACTCCGGGAACAGTCCTTCCGTTCTGTACCTGCTCCGAAATATAGTATTCTTATGCTTATTATACAGTTTTATTCAGAACATAGCAAAGAGAATCATCGAGCTGCAGTTACCATTGGTGCCTCTTCCAAACGCTGCCATGCTCACAACAATGATTGACATAATTAAAGTCATATTCTATATTAATATTGAACGATCACAAAAAAGACCATTGCGAGGATTTAAATATGAATATACTTGTTACATTAAATTCAAATTATCTTAAACCTCTGAAGGTTATGTTGAAATCCCTTTTTCTCAATAATCCGAAAGAAAGCTTTAATGTTTACATTATGCATTCAAGTCTGACAGATAAAGAGCTGCAGCAAATAAAAAACATGTTGGATGATGAAGGGCATAAGCTTTATATAATACCAATGAAAGATGAGTATTTTAAGGATGCGCCTGTAGTAATGCATTACAGTAAAGAAATGTATTATAGGTTATTGGCATTCAAGTTTCTGCCCCCGGAAGTGGACAAGATTCTTTATTTGGATCCTGATATACTAATTATAAACAGCATAAAAAGGCTTTATGATACTGAACTAAATGATTATCTCTTTGCAGCTGCATATCATGACAGAATATCTGTAAGGAGAATTAATAAAATAAGGCTGAGGCCCTATGATATTGAAGCTTATTACAACTCCGGAGTGCTTCTCTTCAACTTGAAGCGGCAAAGGGAAACGATAAAGGAAAAAACAATATTTGATTTTGTCAAGAAGAATGCAAATACACTCATACTTCCTGATCAAGACATACTTAATGCGCTTTTTTCCAAAAGCATAAAGCCTATCGATGAAATTCTCTATAATTATGACCCAAGATTTTTCAATTATTATAGAATTTTATCCAACGGCAGGTATGACATGAATTATATTATTTATAATACTTCGATAATTCACTTTTGCGGAAAGCAGAAACCATGGAAAAAGAACTATTCCGGTAAATTTCACTCACTATACAAGCATTATGAGAGAATTGCATTAGGGCGGCCTGAAATTTAATAACAGCCGGCTTTATCCTTGTTTATTCTGAAAGATTTATTGTCGATAGCTCTCTGTACTGCCAATATGCCATCAAGATGATCATATTCATGCTGAATCAATTCTGACAAATCCCCTTCAGGCTCAAAAACACAATTCCTCCACTCCAGATCCTTATAATAGACCTTGCACTTTCTATATCTGAGCAATCTAACTTCCAATCCGGGGAAGCTCATGCAGTCATCCCACATTTCAAATTTTTCGTCACCGACAGGCTCAAGCCTTGGATTTATAAATGCGATTTCCTTATCGTCAAAATTCATATATATTATTCTGAAAAATTCATTGATCTGAGGTGCAGCTATTGCTCTTCCAAAACCGTATTTTTTTCTGAAGCTAATCATAGTATCATGCAAATCGTCAACTATTTGTTTGGCTTTATCAATTTCCTCCTTCGAAATTTCTTTAGACATCCTGTAAAGATTCTCATTGCCCAACAGCAATATTTCTCTTACAGCCATTTTCTTCCTCTTCCTTCCATAAGACAATTTTTACTCCTCTTGCCTGTTTTCAAAACCCACATCTACAATGTATTATATAATTTTGTGAAATTCAATGCAAAGAAAATTGTTAATCGTCAATGAAATATAAAAGGTAACACTTTTAGTATGTGTGGAATATTATGTAAATATATTCTTCTGAGGTGATTACATGGTAAATGAAGCTTACAGGCAATGTCCGAGCGGTGCCGTCCCTTATGTGGTAAGGGCAGGTGATACACTGGGAAACATTGCCTTCATGTACAATACCAATATAGATGAAATAATAAAATACAACCCGGGTATTAATCCCTATCAATTACGAGTCGGGCAGCAGCTTTGTGTGCCTTTGCTGGCTCAATTATATCCTGCCTGTCCCACGACAAACTACTATGTGGTGGAAGATGGCGATACTCTAGAGTCTATTGCAAGCTACTTCGGCGTTTCTGTACAGCAACTTTTGTATTCGAACTACGGAATTGACCCAAATGATCTGTACAAGGATCAGGTACTGTGTATCCCTGTTGCTCCTTCTCCTGTAAATGTCCAAATCAATGTGGCGGAGCGAAGCCTTGTTGTTTATCGTGATACAAGTGTACTCCGCACCTACAGAATAGGGTTGGAAAACCCATCTTTTCCGGTACCCAGAGGTTCCTTCAAGGTTATAAACAAGCAATTGGACACCGGAGAAGAGCTTGGTGCCAGATGGCTCGGATTATCCAAGGCAGGCTTTGGAATACAAGGTACAAATAACCCCCAATTCATTGAGAATGTAACCGAGGGTCGAAACATAGTGCTTTTCAACAGGGATGCCAACGAGCTTTTTAATTTCGCACCGGTTGGTACAGCAGTAACAATTATATGATTCTCTAATATTCTTTTATTAAAGGTGAATGTTATGATTAATAAAAATTTATACCGCCAATGCCCTTCCGGAACTCTACCATATCAGATAAGAGCAGGAGATACCATTGCTGCAATTGCTCCCGAGTTCAACACTACAGTAGCGGCTATACTTGCAGCCAACCCGGGAATAGTCCCTGAGAGATTGCGCATAGGGCAGATTATATGTATCCCGAGAACTCAACCGTCGGAAGCTCCTTCGTGCCCAATAGGTACATCCCCTTATAAAATAGTAAGCGGAGACACATTGGCAAGTATTGCAGGAAGGTTTGGCACTACTGTAGAAACACTACTAACGGCAAATCCCGGTGTTATTCCTGAAAGATTGTTTATAGGGCAGGTCATATGTGTAGCACAAGAGAAACCAGTACAGACGTGCCCCAACCTTAACTCTTATGTAATTCGCCGTGGTGATACATTAGCTGTAATAGCCAATGCATTTAATATAACACTCCAAGCTCTGATGAATGCTAATCCCGGTATAATACCTGAAGCCTTGTATCCTGATCAGATAATTTGCATACCCGAAGCCCCGACTCCCTTAGCTATTACCATAAGTCTAAGAGCAAAACTCCTTACTTTATACCGCAGCGGAATAATGTTCAAAGCATACCCTGTGGCAACGGGCAAACCAACAACACCTACTCCAATCGGCACTTTTACAATAGTAAACAAGCAGGTCAACCCGGGAGGCCCCTTTGGAACCAGGTGGATGGGACTTTCCAAACCCCATTATGGAATCCATGGCACCAATAATCCCGCTTCCATTGGCACAGCTGCTTCAAACGGCTGTGTCCGCATGTTCAATCATGACGCGGAAGATCTTTTCAACCTTGTATCTATAGGTGTAATAGTAAGAATATTCTAAATCTGCATATTTTATCTTAGTATTATTTTTTATTATTTCGGATAAATTAATATTGCGGGAACATAACGGTTGAGCCAAGACTCATATATGCTCCTTAGCGGGGGCGTGTATGGGTCGGCCGAAGATTGTATACAGGTCGAAAGGCTTGTATACAGTCGGAGGGAAGATCCTGTATGGTAGGGAAAGGTTCTGTTATAGTCGATTACCCTTGATTATAGTAGGATCCCAACTTATCATACAGGGTCGAGCTAAGATTATGCAGGGTTCCGCAACGGTCATATACAGCCGAAAGGTTGTATATGGCTGTGTAGGTACTCTGCATGGTCGAACGAACCATCACTGCAGGTGGTGAACTGCTTGGTCATGGTCGAAAGATCATGGCTGGGTAATAAGCTGTCTGCATTGGTGCAAGGTAGATCGTTATGTTCCTTCTATTTATATTCACCGAGCTTTACGTCATTAATAAGCCAGCGGTTATCAATTTTCTTTATTGCAAGAGTGATCAGCCTCTTTGCCGCGATTCCGCCCTCTTCCTTTTCGATACTGGTTACCTCAATTATTTCACCGTCAACCTTATACTCATTTCCCGATGATTTCTCAACAGCCAATATTTCTATACGGTCAGGCCAGGGGCTTGAAGTCAGCCTTCCGGCAGCATTTGTGGGATCGCTTATCCATTTTGCAATAAGCTCTGAAGTCACAAAATCACTATAACTCTCTTTCATGCTCTTCTCCAGTACTTCCTTTGGAGCAAGAAGTGATACCTCCTGAAGCTTTTTCCCGAAGCCTTCAATCACATTCGTTACTGCTTTCATATCAGCTTCATCAGTTTGCTGTGTCCCTTCTTCCTTCTGCTGAGGAGAACTGCTCACGACTGTACAGCCGCTCATTAAAGCGCTCAGCAATAGTATCAGAGTAAATAACAAAAGCTTTTTCATATACTACCTCCGTAAAAGATTTTTCGTTTTGTAAAGTTAAATGAAAATTGAGAACCTGCTACACTTTCTGGTACAATGTTTTTGCGACAAAACACTTTACCTCCCAGAAAGGAGCAAGTTCTCATGCAAAAAATTGTATCATTAAGGTGTCCACGATGCAACAATAATCATTCATTTTATCGTTTCGGCAAAGATAAAGATGGTTATCAAAAATATCTATGCCGCAACTGCAATCACCAGTTTGCACCTGACCGACCTGCTGTCAGGGAGATGCAGAACTATCCTCGATGCCCTGTATGTAGCAAGGCATCCTTCATCCATCACGACTACAAGCACTACACCAACTATCGTTGCGGTGATAAGTCTTGCTATCATTCGTTCTTTGTTGCCAAACATACTTCTGTAGATGCTGTTTCCATGTCAAGCCTGTTTGGCAAAACTGACTTCAAGCGTATGAGACATCCGGTTCATCTGATCATCACAGCTCTTTCTATGTTCTACCTTGGAAAGAACTCTTTTAGAAATATCGCTTTGATATTTCAGATAGCCTTTAATGTCAAAGTTTCTCATACTACTATCAGCGATTGGTGCAAGAAATTCGCTCCCATGTTCCAAAACTTCAGCTTGCAGCTAATGCCAGCCCTTAACTTCGACTCTGATGAGTGGCATACCGATGAGACTGTGGTTAAGATAAATGGTACAAAACATTACATCTGGTTCATCGTTGACTCTGAAACCAGGTTTATTTTGGGTTATCATCTATCACCACATCGTGATTCTCCACAAGCCTTCTCATTATTAGAATCAGCCAAGGTTCTAGGTAAACCAGGTGCTATTGTTTCGGATCGTTACAGTGCATACAAAGTGCCTGTAAAATCCATTTTCAACGATGTAAAGCATATTAGAGTTGAATCATTCAAGGATGATATATCAAACAACCTGATTGAATCCTTCCACCATCAGTTCAAGGCTTGGTACAAGACGAAACAGGGGTTCAATTCCTTTGCTTCAGCCAATAACCTGATTAGTATGTTCGTGTTCTTTTTTAACTTCGTCAGACCTCATTCATCCCTTGATGGCCTTACGCCAGCTCAAGTTGCCGGCTTGAAACTTTCACCCAAGCAAAAACGAAAGTTTTTACTTGTAGCCTAAATTCTGCATAGTTCTAATCTAACTGCTGTACTGTGGATTGTCACTGGGCAGGCGCTAGCCTGTTCATTTTACCCTTGACCATCCATAGGGAAGCAGTTACTAACTTGTTTGCGGAATTTAGAGCTATTTTACGAAACATTGTGCTAATCTTTCATGTTAACTTTACAGAGTCA
>JAAYQK010000131.1 GCA_012519325.1 Gracilibacteraceae bacterium
GTTTATTTTATAATCAACCTGAAAATTGACTGAAAAACTCTGCTTGTTATCCGGATCATCTGCTGCCCTCTTCTCAATATAGCTGCGCAAATCGTCCGGGGTACTGAAGGTGAAGTACAATTGGTCTACATAATAGTGGCTTGCCCCAAAATGCTCCGGTGCACCCAGGGTAGTTGGTGGATCTATATCTGCCGTTACGGAAAGGGGCGCTGCACAGATGAGCATTACCAGCGTCAATAAAATTGCCAATAGCTTGCGTATCATTATTACTTCCTCCTTTAATCCTTACTGTAATGCTTTTTAATCTAAAAACCATTTCAGCTTTTTTGCTGCCTGTTTATGTGTTTTTGCACTCAGTCTGCCGGTGAGGAAGGTTTTGTCCTTGAACCCTACAAGGCTTGTGAAAGTCACCTTTGCAGTGCCTCTATCCCCGTTGATTTCCCATTGGGTCTGTACATTGGAATATGATTTTCCTGAAACATTGAATGCTCCTACATCGTAGGATACCGCCTTACTTCCCCCTATTGTAACCATATTGATTGCCGAGTTGGCGGAGACTGACCCCCGGTCTTTCCCTTGATTTTGCCAGTACTCGGGATTTTCCAACTTAACATTGTTGTTAAGGTAATATATGTCGGCATAGCCGGCTTCGGGGCTTTCAAGATAAGCCTTGAGCCATATTTTTCCGGCATAGGCTGAGTCAAAGCTGCCGTCCTTCGTATTTATTTTATCAGGCTGCTCCACAAGCTTCGCCCGAAGGTGGAGCTGACAGGGATCCCCCTTTATCGTGCTGGTGTACAGTATCTCGTCAAATTCTATTGTTTTTACAAATTTCTGGTTTTTATATTCCTCCGTCCATTTCTTTTCAAGCCTTTCTTTTCTTTCTGCGAGAGTTTCACTCAGCTCCCGGACAGACTCCTTACCGTGCTTCTTCAGCGCTTCCATAAACTCCGGGCTCGGAATAAGGCTTCCATAGCCGACTGTGGAAAAATGCTCCACCACTCCGGTAATGCTGTATGCGTCGTCCAACCTGCTTACTTCCGCATAGGAATATTCAATCTCTCCGTCATCACCCAGGCTCTTGATCGCCACGTCCTCCCTCGGAGCTTCCCGGGTTAGAAAGGTAACGACAGCATAGTCCTTCAGTGTTACATGGCTTTCCCCATCGCTGACCTTCAGCGAAAAGCCGCTTTTAAGGAATTCCCCAGGCAGCTTGTTGTCCTTGATTGGAGTGACCGTGAAGACCGTGTTCTCATCAACGCAGTCCTCCGACATCTCTATTATTATCTTGTTATCTCCGTTCACAAGCTCCAGCCGTCCGCCCAGCTCCGGCATATTGCTCCCATCCTTCAAATTGGTTGGCAATTGCTGTGCTTCTGTCGAAGCCGCTTCACCCTGTGCTTGCTCCCCCTGCGAGGTCGCCGCATCCCAAGTCTTTTCCCGGGCCTGGCGCATAGCTTCTTCTGCGGCTTTGCGCTGCTCTGGAGGCAGAGCTTCCAGAGCAGCCTGCAGCTTTTCGTTTATTTCTCCGGCATCCGGTTTTTCTTTTACTCCGGTGCTGGGTGAAGTTTCACTTTCCTCTGGGATGCCCAACAGGTCGTCATAATCGCCCCAGGGGTATTCATAGGCTTCCTCCTCTCCGGGAGTCGCAGCCTTTACACTGAACTGTACGGCTTTTGCATCGTCATAAGTGAACAGTTCTTGACATACATAACCGGACTGCGCTTTTA
>JAAYQK010000132.1 GCA_012519325.1 Gracilibacteraceae bacterium
ATAAGAGCAATACCTACTGTGCCTGCAGTTGTCCATGAGCTTCCTGTTGCAAGGGATACTATAGAACAGAGTAAACATGCTGCTATAAGGAAAAAGCCGGGAGAAAGTATCTGCAATCCATAGTAAATAAGTGTAGGAACAATACCTCCAAGTATCCAGGTACCGATTATCATACCTATGATTGCAAGAATTAGGATAGCCTGCATTGTATCGGATATTGTCGATACGATACCATTTTCAACCTCTTTCCAAGTGTATCCAAGTCGTGTGACAGCAACAATAGCAGCTATAAGAGCGCCTAGGATCAACGGAATATGCACATCCTGGCCAACTTCAAATACAGGGAGAACAGCATACATGAGAAGACCGATTGTTATGACTATCGGAATCAATGCTTCCCACAATGTTGCTTCTCTTTTAGTCTTTGTGGTCATTAATATTACCCCTTCCTTGTTTTTTGTTTTATTTCACTGCTTCGAGGTATGTTTAAACGGATACATTAAACTTAAAATAAATTTTGAAAAATTTCGTTTTATAGGTTTAAACCTACCCTATGCAGTTGAAACCTAAGGAACATGATAAAAAGGTTCAAAAAAGCCATATTTATATATTTAACATTATCTCAAAAAAAATAGTATGTGTAAATACATAAATTTGCTGAAAGTACGGCAGATATAACCGGTAGAACAGTTTCATTGTATAAATATTCCATAATTTACTATAGTGTAAATGAATATGTGCTTCATATTGGAATACACAGTTTATTTTATATGAATAAATTTGTATGAAATAGGAAAAACATACAAGTGAAATTATTAAGTAAATTTTTTTAATAAAACGATTATGTGTGTAATAAGTAAGGTTTAGGGTTTTTGCATCAGACTTGCTTTAAAAAACCAGAATATTAAGAAGCTTTCGCCTATATTAAGATTGAAAAATACTTGCTGTTATAGTATCTTTAAAGTATCTCCAAAATAAAAAATATAGGGGGTAATTATTATGGTTAAGTTTATTCTGGGCGTGAAAGGCTCAGGCAAAACAAAAAGAATGATCGAAATGGCTAATGAATCAGGCAGGACGGCAAAAGGTAATGTAGTATTTATCGACAGAGACAGAAACAGGATGCATGATCTTAACCGAAACATAAGGCTGATTGAAACCGGAGATTTCCAGATTGAGAATCTTAAATCCTTTTATGGTTTTATTTGCGGGATAATATCACAGGATTTTGATATAGAGAATATATACATCGATGGACAGAAAATAATAAACAATGCATCGGATGATTGCCTTGAAGGGTTTATCAGGAATCTTGAGAGGCTGCATGAAAAGTTCGGGGTAAATTTCACGGTAAGCTGCAGCAGGGCTGTAGAAGGGATACCTGAATTTCTCAAGAGCTACCTGATATGAATTGACTGGGAAAACAATTAAATTCAGATATACAGAAGGGGCTGTTGCATAATGAATGAATAAAGTTCATTGGGCAGCAGCCCCTTTTTAATTGATAGGTGGGAATTATAAGGTCTCAGACCGCAGCGGAGCAGACTTTTTATGTTATGATATTTTGTGTTATAATATTTAGGAAACGATGGCACAGGAGTATTTTAATTCTGATATAGGAGTATATATGTTTGGATATATAAGGCCTTCGGTTAAGGAGTTAAAGATAAAGGAATTTGAATTGTTCAGGGGATATTACTGCGGCTTGTGCAAATCTATGGGCAGAAGCTTCGGAGTACTTTCCAGACTTGCGCTGAATTATGATGCGGTTTTTCTTGGGCTGCTGCTGGCTTCGGTTCACAATGAGACACCGGTGCTTAAGAGGGAAAGCTGCATAGCTAATCCGTTAAAGAGAAAATGGATAGTCAAAGAAAGCATGAGTATAGATTTTGCGGCAGACATTAACGTTCTGCTTACGTATTATAAACTGAAGGATGATATAAGGGATGAAGGAGGCTTGTTTCCGACACTTATAAAACTGATTTTCCATAAGGGCTATAAAAGCGCTGCCTTGAGAAATAAGAGCATTGACGGAATTATCTCTTCATCTGTTTCTTCCCAGTTGGACCTGGAGAAGAATGGCTGCAGTTCAATAGATGAAGCGGCAGAACCTTTTGCAAATATGATGATGCAGCTGCTGGCAGCAGGATACATCGGTGAGGATAAGTCGGTGCCAAGGATACTGGGATGGATAGGCTACAATCTTGGGAAATGGATTTATATTATTGATGCCTTTGATGATATTGAAAGGGATATAAGGAGCGGAAGCTATAATCCTCTTCTCAGGCAATACAAATATAAGGATCAGGATGTGAAGTCATTTAAGGCTTCTATAGCAGAAGATGTAAGAATCAATCTCCTTCAGGCACTTTCACAAAGTACCTGTTCTTTGGAGCTGTTAAGCATGAAGAATAAAAGTATAATAAATAACATTATGTATGAGGGATTATATGAAAAAACAGAGCGGATATTAAACGGCATTACCAGTGAAAAAAGGAGTTGCATGAGAGATGAGGAATCCGTACGAGATATTAGGTATTAGAGAAGGCGCAAGTGTTGAAGAAATAAGAAAGGCATATAAGGAATTGGTCAGAAAGTATCATCCGGATCAATACCGGAATAATCCCCTGTCAGATCTGGCTGAAGAGAAGCTTAAAGAAATAAATGAGGCATACGATTACCTCATGAAAAAAATGGAATCCGGAAGAGGAAGCAGCGGCAGGCGGCAGGAGGAGCCCAGGTATGGAAATAATCGGGAGAACACGGACAGGGGCTTGTATGATCAGGCAAGGATATACGTGAATATGGGCAATACTGCGGCTGCGGAAGAAATATTGAATAGAATAAGCTTCAGAGGCGGAGAATGGTATTACCTCAGAGGACTTATATTCATGAGGCGAGGCTGGTATAATGAGGCGGTCACATGCTTGAAGACTGCTGTGGATATGGAGCCTACAAATTTTGAATTCAGAGACGCATTGGCCAGGGTTATGAATGCCAACAGGCAGTATCAGTCCACTGTATATGACAGAAGGGGCTACAGTACGGGACCGGATCTTTGCACCCTCTGTCAGTGTATGATATGTACGGATTGCTGCTGTGAATGCATGGGCGGAGACTTCATCAGATGCTGTTAAGCAGAAGGAAGTGGCATTATGAGCAGAAAAATTGCATTTACCGGCATATTTACAGGTATGGCAGCGATGCTTTTATATATAAGCACTATTATGCCTACAGGCAAACTGACATTATATTTCCTGGCTTCACTGCCTGTTTCCGTTATAATTGTTGAATTCGGAGCAGGAGCAGGGATTGCCGTTTATTGTGCGGTTTCCTTATTGAATGTACTTATAACAGGCAATATTATCGGAATAGCTCCTTTTGTATTTTTTTTCGGTCATTATCCAATTTTCAAGTACTTTATAGAAAAGGGCAGGAAGGCGGCAGTTGAATTGCTTCTTAAGCTTGCCGTTTTCAACATTTCAGGGCTTCTATGGTATTTGTTGTTCAAGAGCCTTTTTATTACGATGTTTCCGGTGGCCTTTGCAAATAGCATTATTCTGCCGGCAGTTTCTTTCGCAGTAATGCAAGTGATATTTCTGGCATATGATTACGTCTATTCCAGGCTGATTTATTATTATGAGTCAAAAGCCGGTATGTTTAAAAGATAAAGAATGGGGCTGAATGATTTATGTTATAATCAGGTTAGAAATTTAACATATTTCATTTAGCATATCCAGGGGATGAATCAATTAAAATAGGAGGGGTAAAATGGATAAACATGAGAAAATTAAAGAAGAATTGATGAGTTACTTCAATGGAGGCTATAACTGTTGTGAATCTGTGGTAATGGCTGTATGTGATTATTTAGGAGTGGACAAGGAAATACCACAGAAAATCGCAACTCCTTTCGGGGCGGGAATGAGCAAGAACGGAAGCAACTGCGGAGCATTGAATGCTGCATTTATCTGTATGGGACTGGTCGGAGGCAGAAGATCCAGTGAAGACAGCAAGGATAAATCATTTTTACCGGCAGACAGGATATTTGGAAAATTCAAGGAGAAGTACGGATCAACCTTCTGTTATGATATTACAGATTTGGATATGAAAAAAACCGTAGAAACAGAAGAGGAAAAGCTGAAAAGGCACAATGAGCTTTGCGGCCCCCTGGTAGTGCAGGTGACGCAGTGGATACTGGATGAGTTGGATATTTAAGAGAGGGATATTGCAAAACTACCTGATAAGTAGTTTGCGATATCCCTTTTCATCTGACAAGCCCTGGAAGACCTTTGAAAAGGCATTATATTCAGTTGAGCTGCAACACCATTTATGTGCGGGGAGGAACATATAAGGAAATACTATGGATTGACCGGTCGGGCGCCCTGGGCACCTTCCGCTATCCGGGGCTTTCCCTGACACAGCCGCAGCTGCAGCTGCGCAACGAAGGCGACCAGCCATATACTGGCTGGTCGCCTGTACTATTACATCTTGCCGCTACAGTTCAATACATTCCTCATCTTGTGTTTTACCATATTCTTTATGGCTTCCCTTGCCGGAGCAAGATACTTTCTCGGGTCAAAGTCTCCCGGATTCTCAGAGAGATGCTTTCTTATTGAAGCTGTCATTGCAAGCCTTAGATCTGTATCTATGTTTATTTTGCATACACCGAGCTTGCCTGCCCTCAGGAGCATATCCTCGGGCACACCCTGCGCTCCTGCAACGTTGCCTCCATATTTATTGCACAGCTCGACAAACTCAGGAAGCACTGTGGAAGCACCGTGAAGGACTAACGGAAAGCCCGGCAGAAGCCTGGTAATTTTCTCAAGCCTTTCAAAGTCCAGCTGAGGTTTACCTTTAAATTTATATGCCCCATGGCTGGTACCTATTGCTATTGCAAGTGAGTCAACTCCTGTTCTCTCCACAAATTCAACTGCCTGGTCAGGGTCAGTATATGTAGCATCCTTAGCGCTTACATTGATATTATCCTCAACCCCTGCCAGTTTGCCCAATTCTGCTTCTACTACTACTCCTTTTTCATGGGCATATTCAACAACTCTTTTCGTGAGAGCGATGTTTTCCTCAAAGGGATACTTGGAACCGTCAATCATAACGGATGTAAAACCGCCGTCAATACAAGACTTGCATATTTCAAAGTCTTCCCCATGATCCAAGTGCAGGCAGATTGGAAGACCGGTGTCTTCTACTGCTGCTTCAACCAGCTTCATTAGATAAACATGCTTTGCATATTTTCTTGCACCTGCTGAAACCTGCAATATGAGTGGTGCATTCTCCTCCTTAGCAGCATCGACAATACCCTGAATTATTTCCATATTGTTTACATTGAACGCTCCTACGGCATATTGGCCTTCATATGCTTTCTTGAACATTTCTTTTGATGTTACCAATGGCATGATAATACCTCCTTTTGCAATTAGTATTGTATCTTGTTTGGCCAAAGCTTCCTTATATATTATACCAGAATATCAGCAGAATACATCATTAATAAATTTTGAATCAGGCAAAAATCACAGCATTTCTACAATTCCAAGCTCCGGAACCATGCTGAGATCAATAATGTTATCTTTTAATTTTATGAGAGGTCGGGAAATCCTATTGGTATTAATATATACTATCTCGCCCGTAGAACCATCGCTCAGTTTGACCGTCGCACCGATATAATAGCTTGCTATGTGCTTGAGGAAGGTAAGCATTATTCCGGCATCACATTTTGTCAGGTATTCACTTTCATACATTTCCAATACGTCAAAAGGTGTCTGACGCTTCTTGTAAACGCGGTTTGAGGTCATGGCATCAAAGATGTCGACTACAGCCAATATCTTTGCATAGTAATGAATCTTCTCCGACTTGAACCCAAAGGGATAACCGGAGCCGTCTTCTCTCTCATGGTGCAGCAATACTCCCAATGCAACATCCTTACTTATCTCTTTATTTTTCTTCAAAATCTTATAACCAATAACAGGATGTTGTTTTATTTTGTCAAATTCATCATCGGTAAGTACACCAGGCTTATTGAGTATTTCAGGAGGTATTTTTGATTTTCCAATGTCATGAAGTATCCCGCAGTGGGAAAGCTGCTCAATATGTTTATATCCAAGATTTAGCCAGGAGCCTAATAAGGAGCACAGAAGTGATACATTCAAGCTGTGAGTGTAGGTATATTCGTTAATTGATCTGACTTTACTGAGGCATGTGATTAAATTGTTTATCGAGTCGAAATTGCTGCTGAGACTTCTTGATATCTCGCTTATGCGTTCCATTTCCAAAGTCTTTCCGTTGCTTATGTTCCATATTATTTCTTTGAATTCTTCCAGATTATTATTGTATTGGGCTTCAATTACAGCATACTTCTTTACTTTGATTTCATAATTTTTATAAATTTTAACAAAATTCAAACCCAGCTTTATTAATTTGTTGATGTAATACTCGTCCAATATGGAGTTCTTATATAGTATCACTGCCCCATAGTCGTTCATGATGTCGGAAGCCAATACCATCCCGGGTTCACAATCAGAAGTCTTAATTATTCTTATTTCTTCCATTACATCACCTGCCTCATTCAAATATAATGAGCCCTACAATTCTTCCGCTTTAACATGCATAGCTTCCAGTTTCTTATTTATAAAGGAATTACTGTTAATTATGATTATATATCAAATTTCTATATTGTAAAGATAATTAACTTAAATTATTATGG
Organism: Gracilibacteraceae bacterium; assembly: GCA_012519325.1. GTDB lineage: Bacteria > Bacillota > Clostridia > Lutisporales > Lutisporaceae > BRH-c25. The sequence goes on from JAAYQK010000132.1 coordinate 6,716, forward strand.
AAACGTTTGGAGTTACCTTGTTGCAATGTTGTATTAAATGATTTAAAGAGGAATTTATTATGTTTTGTAGAATATATACCAGTAATCAAATTCAATGCAGACACGTACTTTGAAACATATGATATGTGGGTGAAAGGAATGCTTACTCTTAATAATAAATTGGATAATTTAATATTCAAGGACATTACTAAGGAAGACCTGAAGGATGTCTTGAGCCTTTACAATCAGAATGCTCAGAATATATATGCCACCGGTATAGACGGAAGGATGTCCTTGAGAGATATAAAAGAAAAATATCTGGAAGTGCTTGTCAACAGTCACGAATTCTTTACAGGGATTTTTCTCAATAAGGATGAAGGCCTGCAGCTGATTGGCGTAATAAAGGGAAGGATTGATTATGAAAATAGTGAGGAAGCGTGGATATCTTCAATTCTTGTCGATAAAAGATATCAGAGGCTGGGAATAGGTACTAAGGCGGCTGAGGCCTTGATTGATATGCTGAATAGGAGCTATGACATAAAAAGATTCTATATTGGAATTATTGCCGGAAATGATATCGGAAGATGCTTTTGGCAGAAGCTTGAATTCTGCTATTTCAGGACTATAGAACAGTATATAAAGTTCAAGAATCTTACAGAGGATCTTATAATAATGAAAAAGGAAATAGTATAAAGGGACATGGGGAAAAGGGACATGGGGACGTTTCGCCTGTCCCTTCATACTTTATTCCTCAGGCTTGACATTATTTTTTTCACATAATTCTGAGTCTCTTCGTAGGGTGGAATTCCGCCGTATTTCTTAACAGCGTTGGGACCTGCATTGTATGCTGCAAGAGCAAGCTCCAGATTGCCTCCAAACTCTTTGAGCATATCCTTAAGGTATCTGACGCCTCCATCTATATTTTCACCAGGGTCAAAAGTATTAACTACCCCCAGCGCTTTTGCGGTTTCCGGCATAAGCTGCATGAGGCCCATTGCTCCTGCCTTTGATACTGCCGTCGGGTTGAAGCCGGATTCTGCTCTTATAACTGCAGTTATTAAATTGCTGCTGATATTATATTTTTTTGAAGCGGCTTCAATTAAATGGTTATAGCCGCCGCTATATTTATGTTGAATACCGGATTGATTATTGATTTCTTCTTCAAGTATGTTTTCAAAGCTCGAAGGGTTGTCCTTTATTATTCTGACAAAAGGTGGAAGCTGACTTTGTATTTCTAAAAGCTTTTGCCGAAGGATGCCGGATAAAATAGAAGACAATTAGATCACCTCCTGATAATTCTATTTTAGTACAAATATAACGAGGCGTAAAGTGTTCCTCACTTCTGCCATTGAAATCTTGTTATAATGAGAGCTTGTTAACTTATTGTCGATTTTAAGTTTTAGATATTGTATAATTATTGTAAATGAAATATTAATATCGTGAGCATGTCACCGGTAATCATAACGGAGCAAAAGATGTCCCTTGCCAGGTGGTGGATACCGATATATCTCCCGCTTCGTTGAAACGTTCAGGTAGATTTTTTACAGTGTGCAAAAATTATCATTAATCTTGTTATAAGGAGGTTAATATATGAAAATATGTGAGGTTAAGGAAATATTGAATGCGGAAGTGCTGTGCGGGGATGACCTGTTGGAAAATGAAGTTTCATATGCCTTCGGATCTGACCTTATGAGTGACGTATTGGCTTTTGTAAAGGGTAAAACCCTTCTCCTTACCGGGCTTACCAATCAGCAGGTGGTAAGGACTGCGGAAATGGCAGATTTGAGTGCGATAGTTTTTGTCAGGGGGAAAAAACCCGGTAAAGATATAGTCGATCTGGCAACTGAAAAGGAAATTGCGCTGCTGCTGACCAGAGATACTATGTACACTGCCTCGGGCAAGCTTTACAGCAACGGGCTGGAAGGTGTAAGTATCGATTGATGGATCGAATTATGGCTGTCTATTTGGAGGAATTAGCTGATGAAAGATATAAGGTATGTATTCAATGTAGAAAAAGATGATTTTGTCAGAGCAGGAGAAACATCAAGCAAAATAAAGAAAATTTTAAGAGAGTTGGGTATTGACTCAAGCATTATAAGAAAGATTTCTATTGCCGCTTACGAAGCGGAAATGAATATTGTTATTCATTCCCTTGGCGGACAGATCCTGTTGGATATCTCTCCCGGGGTTATAAGGATTACTGCAAGTGACAGGGGGCCTGGTATAGCTGATGTGGAACTGGCGATGAAAGAAGGCTATTCAACGGCTACCGATCAAGTAAGGGAAATGGGATTTGGAGCCGGTATGGGATTGCCGAATATGAAAAAGTGCTCGGACAGATTTTGCGTAACTTCTTCAGAGGGGAAAGGAACGTATATAGTTATAGAAGTAGATTTGAAGGCAGGTGAATAAAATGGATGAACAGTATTTCCACTCAGTTGTGCTTAATGAGGACAGATGCGTTGGTTGTACAAGCTGCTTGAAGGTATGTCCGACTGAGGCCATAAGGCTGAAAGAGGGGAAAGCTCGTATAATAGGTGAAAAATGCATTGACTGTGGTGAATGTATAAGAATATGTCCCAACCATGCCAAGAGTGCGGTAACAGACAGTACTGACATTTTAAAGAAATATAAATATACTATTGCAATACCCTCCTTGGTACTATACGGTCAGTTTCCGGTTAATGCAGGAATGGATAAAATGCTCACGGCCGTGAGGGAAATAGGGTTTGATGAAATTTACGAGGCATCCACAGGTACAGAGATTATTACCAGTGTAATTAAAAATTGTATTCTTAAGAATCCGGAGAAAAAACGTCCGATAATCAATTCTTCATGCCCGGCTACTCTTAGGCTGATACAAATAAGGTTTCCTGAATTGTTGCCAAATGTTGCAGATATTGAAACACCGATTGAAATAGCTGCCCGCTTGGCTAAGACTGAGGCTGTCAAAAAGACAGGACTTTCCATGGACGAAATAGGTGTAATTTTTATTTCTCCATGTACAGCAAGAGTGACAAGTGTAAAACATCCCATTGGTATTAAAAAATCCTACGTTGACGGAGTATTGTCAATGAAGGAAGTATATGGCATGATGCTGAGAAATTTAAACGGAAAGACAAAGGATAAGACCAAGAGTACAAAGGAATCTCTGCTGTGGCCTGTTACAGGGGGACAGGGAGAATTCTTGGGAATTGAAAACTATCTTGCCGTGGATGGTATAAATGAGGTTATTAAGATACTGGAACAAATTGAAATGGATAGGCTTGAGGGTCTGGAGTTTTTTGAAGGTATGGCCTGTGTAGGAGGCTGTGTGGGGGGGCCTCTCACTATTGAGAACCCTTTTATAGCCAGAAATCGCATGAGGACTCTTGCAAAAGGGCTTCCGAATTCAAACTTTAGTGAAGAAGAAATAAAAGCTCAAATAGAAATGTATGAGAACGGTTTTATAAGGCTGACCGAACCGATAGAGCCAAGAGCTATAATGCGTCTGGATGATGATATTTCCAAGTCAATTAAGAAAATGGAAATGATAAAGGAAATGCTGAAGAACCTGCCGGGAATAGACTGCGGTGTTTGCGGGGCTCCAACCTGCAAAGCATTTGCTGAAGACATAGTGAAAGGTGAAAACCGGAACGGGGTTTGCATAGTCAAGTCAATGAAAAGCTTTAATAAGGGAGATTCATAATTATGGGGAGGATTAATATGTTAGTAAGAAATGCGGGAGATAAAATAGGATTAAAGCTGTTAGCAGGGAAGGCCGGAATCGACAAAGAGATGACGGGAGTATATATTTGTGACCTGTTAAGCTGGGTTATGGCCCATGGCAGCAAAGGAGATGTATGGATTACTGTCCAGACTCATGCAAATATCATAGCCGTGGCAACTTTGCTTGAACTAAGCTGCATTATTGTGGCTGATGGGGCAGAGGTTGAGGAGGATACACTCAGGAAAGCAGATGAAGAGGGAGTAGCATTATATCAGTCAACCGAAAGTGCATACGAGATTGCAAAAAAACTTTACAAGATGGGAATTGAGTAATATGGAATTTGCGGTGGATTTTCACATACACACTGCATTATCTCCGTGCGGTGATGAGGATATGACACCATGCAATATAGTTAATATGGCTATTTTAAAAGGGCTTGATATTATAGCAGTTACTGATCATAACTCCTGCAGCAACCTTCCTGCAGTAATGGAAGCAGCTAGAAAGAACGGATTGATGGTTATCCCGGGGATGGAAGTCCAGACGAAGGAGGAAGTTCATATATTATGTCTTTTTAAGAGAATGGAAGGGGCAGCGAAATTTGCGGAGATTGTTTATAATTCCTTGCCGGATATTGAGAATAATGAAGATATTTTCGGACAGCAGCTGATTTTTAACAGTTCTGATGAAATTATAGGAAAAGAGCATAAACTGCTGCTGTCTTCAACAATACTCTCAGTTAATGATGTGTTCATATTGGTCAGAGGGCTTGGAGGGATATGCATACCTGCCCATGTAGACAGGCAGGGTTTCAGCATCATAACTAACCTTGGCTTCATTCCTCCGGTGCTTAAGGTCAGAACAGTTGAAATATCAAAAAAATGCACTCCGGAGGCTGCTGTAAAAAAATATCCTTTTCTGAGCAAATTCAATTATATTATATCCTCCGACGCTCATTATCTTGAAGATATAAGCGAACGGGAATTTTTTATTGAACTGGATTGTCTCAGTATCAGTGAGCTTTTCAGCAAGCTGGATGCAAAATGATTTAACCAATTATTTTATGTAGTTTTAAAAAAAATAAACGGGAAAAAGAAAAAATATTAAAATACTTTTTGAAAATTATTATTAATCTTGTTAAAAAAATATCTAATATGTGATACAATATTGTAGGACGTAATTGACAAAATTATATCAATAAATTGTTTCGCGAAAAATATGTTAATGAAGGATAGAATTCACGAAACAAACATCCCAGCTTTATTGAGCTTGCACTGTACCATAATGCAGTACATATGTGCGTTCAATAGGTTGTAATGATTTTCAATTATAATATTTTAAGGAGGGAACTCTTTGATGTCTGACACAGCAATGAAGGAAAAGATGGAGAAATTGGAGCTTTTCATGCAGGAGCATAAGAATCAGCCAGGAGCTTTGATTCCAATTCTTCATGAAGCGCAGGAATTATTGGGTTATATTCCTGAAGAAGTACAGAAAAGAATATCAGAAGTATTAAACATTCCGCCAGCTGAAATATATGGCGTAGCTACTTTTTATTCAAGGTTTACATTGAATCCGCGAGGCCAGTATACAATTAACGTATGTCTGGGAACAGCTTGTTATGTTAAAGATGCAAAGGGCATAATTGAAAGGCTTGAGAAAGAGCTTAATGTGAAATCAGGAGGTACGACTGAAGACGGAAAATTTACTCTTGAAGCAACCAGATGCCTGGGCTGCTGCGGACTCGCTCCGGTAATGATGATCAACGATGATGTATATGGCAAGCTTGTTCCTGATGATATTCCGGACATATTGAAAAAATATTGATTGCAGAATGAAGGACTTATCACTGCATATCCTTGATTTGTCGCAGAATTCGATTTCAGCAGGAGCCAGTCTTGTGGAAATTTCAATAATTGAAAATACAAAAGCGGATCGACTGACTATTTGTATAGAAGATAACGGCAAGGGAATGGATAAGGAATTTGTTGAGAAAGTCAAGGATCCCTTTGTAACTACAAGGACAAGCAGGAGGGTAGGACTGGGAATACCTCTTATGATGGCAGCATGCAGAAGATGTGAAGGGGATCTAGTTATAGAATCGGAAAAGAATGCAGGAACGCGTCTTACAGCTGAGTTTAAGCACAGCCATATAGACAGAGCTCCCATTGGGAATATGGCTGAGACAATGATTAGTCTGATTCTTGCCGGTTCTGAAGCTAATAGGGCTGTTGACTTTATATACAGGCACATTATTGATGAAAGAGACTTATGCTTGGATACAAGAGAGATCAGGACTGCATTGGGTAATGACATTAGCTTGGGAGAACCCGAGGTTCTGATATGGATTAAGGATTATATCAATGAAGGTTTAAAGAATATACGCGGAGGTGTGAAAGATGAAAACAATTCAGGAATTGGAAGAAATCAGAAAGAAAACCCTGGAAACAATCAATGTCAGAAAAGATAGATCTGGCACCAGAATAGTTGTAGGTATGGCAACCTGCGGCATAGCTGCAGGAGCGAGGCCGGTGCTTTTAGCAATAATGGACGAAGTAAAGAAGCATAGCCTGTCGGATGTAGTGGTTGCACAGACAGGTTGTATAGGAATGTGCAGACTTGAGCCTATAGTAGAGGTATACAGGCCCGGCGAAGAGAAGGTTACTTATGTTAAAGTAAATCCGTCGAAGGCTATCAGGATAGTCAATGAACATGTTATGAAAGGCAAGATTGTTGAGGGATATACAATCGGTGCTGAAAGTAAATAACGGAAGGCTTGAGGGACAGAAAGGAATAAAGTAATCTGTTAGGAGGTAATGTTAATGGAGATGTATCGTTCCCATGTCATGATTTGCAGAGGTACTGGCTGTACTTCCTCAAATTCGGAACAGATAGCAAAGAACTTTGAAGAAGAGATAAAGAAGCATGGTCTTGAAAAAGAAGTAGTTGTGGAAAGAACCGGTTGTTTTGGACTTTGTGCACTGGGGCCGGTAGTTATAATTTATCCTGAGGCTTCTTTCTACAGTATGGTTAAGCCTGAGGACGTGGAGGAAATAGTAAAGGAACACCTGGTAAAGGGAAGAGTTGTTAAGAGACTGCTCTATGCAGAGTCAGTTGAAGAAAGCAGACTAAAAGCTCTTGAGGAAGTTGATTTCTTCAAGAAGCAGGTCAGGGTTGCATTAAGAAACTGCGGTGTAATAAACCCGGAGAATATTGATGAATATATAGCTTTTGACGGCTATAAGGCTTTGGAAAAGGTACTTACAGGAATGACACCCGCAGAGGTAATAGAT
>JAAYQK010000133.1 GCA_012519325.1 Gracilibacteraceae bacterium
CACTTTTAGGGTGACATTTTCACAAAGTATTGACACGGTTATTTACTGCGTTTATATATTCCTTAAAATCAATTTTTAAGTGACATAAAATTTATTTCAAATTCTCCATGAGACATTAAATAAAAAAGCATATATTGCTATCAAGAATACAATATATGCTAACTATTTAATTATTATATACAACTTATTGTATTATTCCATCAGCATCCGCTAACTGGAATATATAATACTGCGTTGAAACGCCAAGAGGACTGAAACTCAGTCCTTTTCTTAAAACAATACTCTGTTATCTCCAATACGCTTCGTAATCTTATTCTGATCAAAATAATCCAGAAGTGCCATGGCATATTTTCTGCTGGTACCCAGCAGATCCCTGAATTGGCCAAGCTGTATGGCGCCGTTCTCTTTTATATGCTTCCTTAAAAGCTCTACTGCTTCACTATAAGCATCCTTTGAAAAGGCAATATCCTCATCCAGCTTCACAAGCTCTCCCATTTCAATAAGAGCAATGTATACCTCCTGACATTGGTTTATGTTCAAACGGTTTGCTGCAGCCAGTTCTGAAAGCCTGGGAGGGTTGAACCGGTTCTTTTTAAATTCTCGCAGGATAGTATCTCTAATATGCTCTTGCTGTTTGTTGAACTGCACCTTGAAACCGCTTAGTGCGGCATATTGATTCTCAAGCCTTATAATGCCGCAAGTTTCAAAATATCCAAAAACCAGATCTGACAGTTTTGGCTTCATACCCTCAAAAACCTTAGTTCGAAGCTCTTCCTTTGATATTCCGTTTTTCAGAGGATTTCTCCTGTGATATGACTCCAGCAGCTCTTTGAGCTTGGTCTCCACATCCTTCAGGTACCTTGCATGAAGTATATAAACCTCGTCTCCTAGCCTGAATTCCTTAATCCGATTATTTTCCAGAAGCTCGGCGGCTATTTTGTCATAAAGCTCAGAGGTTATGTTTCCTGCTGCCTTAATTATTGTCTTCCTCTCAGGATATTTATCACTATTCTGTATAAGATACCTTTCAACTACCTCCGCCGGGTTGCCCTGCTCTTTAATCCTAAGTTCTTCTATTACTTCCTTTCTGAAACGCTTTCTCTTTGGAGGATTAGGTTCCAATATTGTACCTCCGCCTATGGTAAGCATTGGAGAGTATGTTCTTATGACAAATCGGTCTCCCTTCATGCAGGCTGTCTCCTCTTCCAGCCTAAGCTGTACGAATGCGCTCTCCCCCGGCTTCAGTTCCTCCCTGTCCAAAAGCACTACTCTACACATTATCTCAGAGGTTCCATGATAGAATCTTAATCTGTCCCTATTATCAATTGTTTTATCTGCATCCTTCAATATTTCAAGCCTTGCATCTAGCATCATCGTCGGCTCCATCCGCCCGGACTGTCCCAGGATATCTCCTCTGCGGATTTCATCAAGCTTAATATTTGCGATATTTATTGCCACCCGCTGTCCTGCATAAGCAGTCTTTACATTTTTTTCATGTACCTGTATGGAACGCACCCTAGTCTCAATTTTTCGGGGGTATATTTCGATCCTGTCCCCCTCGTTTATGCTTCCTGAAACAAGCGTGCCTGTCACAACCGTACCAAAGCCTGTTATAGTGAAGACCCTGTCTACGGGAAGCCTGAATACTTTCTGGGAATCCTTCTCTTCCACAATTTCGGTCACTGAATCAACCTCTGAAATAAGCTCCTTCAATCCTTCACCGTTAACAGACGATACAGGTATTATCTTTGCGTCTTCAAGGAAAGTGTCTGCAGTCTCTTCCCTGATTTGCTCAATTACCATTTCCAGCCATTCCTGATCCACCATGTCTTTCTTTGTAAGAGCTATAATACCCTTTTTTACCTTCAGCAGAGAAAGTATATTGAGATGCTCCCTTGTTTGAGGCATTACTCCTTCATCTGCTGCTATCACAAGTATGACCGCATCAATTCCTCCGGCCCCTGCCAGCATGTTCTTAATAAACCTTTCATGCCCGGGAACATCAATAATGCCTGCCCTTCTCCCACTCGGAAGATCAAAATATGTAAAGCCCAGTTCAATGGATATACCTCTTTCCTTTTCTTCTCTCAGCCTGTCCGTGTCTCTTCCCGTCAAAGCTTTTATAAGAGTTGTTTTCCCATGGTCAATGTGTCCTGCTGTTCCAATTATTACATTCTTCAAGTCTGAACCTCTCTTTCCCCTGAAATGCTCCCGGAAAGTTCGGCAAATGCCCATTGCATTGCACTTTCCACAACCTTGAATTCGTCATCCATAATTGTCCTTACGTCAAGCAGCAGCCTGTCTCTCACAATCCTTGATATCACCGGAACCTTATATGCTCTCAGCTTTTCTTCCAACCCCACCAGTGATACTGCCTTCGGTTTTACCGCAACAACCTTTGTAGGCATTTTATGCAAAGGCATCGAGCCTCCGCCCACCTCAGAAAACTCATCCTCTATCCCTATTGCTGCCATGGCACCTATGGATTTTTTCAGCCGCATCCCAAGACGCCTGGCTCTTTTCCCCAGTTCCTCACCGTTATAGGTAAGCATTCTAAGCACCGGAACTTCCGCTAAAGCAAGCTCTTTATCCGTATAAAGCCTGAGAGTCCCTTCAAGAGCAGCCAAAGTAAGCTTGTCAATCCTTATTGCTCTTGTAAGAGGATTCTTCCTCATTTTGTCTATATATTCCTTCCTGCCTGTAATTATACCTGCCTGAGGCCCTCCAAGCATTTTATCCCCGCTGAAGGTTACCACATCCATGCCTGCTCTGACAGCCTGCTGCACTGTCGGCTCATAGGGCAATCCATACTCTGTCAGATCCATGAGAAGCCCGCTTCCCAAATCTTCTATCACAGGAAGCCCCATTTTCCTGCCGAGAGCTGCCAGTTCCTCCGACTCTACCTGGCTTGTGAAGCCAAGTATCCTGTAATTGCTTGTATGTACTTTCATAAGAACTGCCGTATTCTCATTAACCGCATTTTCATAGTCCGCAAGATGCGTCTTATTGGTAGTACCCACCTCAACCAGGGCAGCCCCGCTTTGCTTCATTACATCAGGCACCCTGAAAGAGCCTCCAATTTCAACAAGCTGTCCCCTGGACACCACTACCTCCCGACCTTTGGCCATAGTGCTCAGCACCAGCATTACAGCCGCCGCATTGTTGTTTACTACCATTGCTGCCTCTGCTCCTGTAAGCTTGCATATCAGCTCTTCCACATGAGAGTATCTTGAACCTCTCTCTCCCGATTCCAAGTCCATTTCCAGGTTGGAATACCTTGAAGCAATATTCCACAGAGTATCCTTCAGTCGACTGCTTAGGGGTGATCTTCCCAGATTTGTATGAATCACAACACCTGTTGCATTGACAACATTTATGAGATTGCTTCTCATCATATTGTGGATTTTTTCTATTATGCCCTTTATAATATCAGAGTCATTTATTGCATTTAATTCTTCGTCCTTTTCCAAAGATATGACGTGCTTTCTGTATTCCCCCAAGTATTCTCTTATACCCTCTACCACTGCAGTTCTTGAATACAGAGCGATCAGTCTTTCAAGCTCCTTGACTCTTATCAGTTCATCAACGGAGGGTATGCTGCTTAATATGCTCTTTTTATCAACCATAACTTCACCTCCAAAACCTGATATCTATATTACTTCTATCGAATATTTGCCCTTGGCCTTTACCTTCCCTATTACATTGAAATCCGTTTTGTTTCTGATTCGAAGTTCCTCCATGAGTTTGTCAAAACGCTCTTCCGGCACTGAAATCAGAAGCCCTCCCGAAGTTTGGGGATCATACATGATATCCTTTATTTCCTGCTTTATGCTTTCAGCAAATCGGACATGGGTACCTATATACCCTTCATTATTATATGCACCTGCAGGAATTATCCCCATTTTTGCAAAATCAATGCTTTCCTTAATAATGGGAATATAATCCGACCATATTTCCAGGGAAACATTGCTGGCTTCAGCCATTTCGAAACCATGTCCCAGAATACCAAAGCCTGTTATATCGGTGCAGCCGTTTATACCAACCTTCATCATTGCTTCACAAGCATCCTTATTTAAATATGACATGACATCCACTGCTTTTTTATATGTGCTTTCATCAGTAAGATCAGCTTTTATTGCAGTATTCAATACACCAATACCCAGAGGTTTCGTAAGAATAAGCATATCACCGGGATTTGCTCCCGAATTGGCGGTTACTTTCCCGGGATGTACCATTCCCATAACAGAAAGGCCATATTTGGGCTCGTTATCTTCTACGGAATGTCCTCCTACAACTATCGCTCCTGCCTCTGCAACCTTGTCTGCCCCGCCTTTCAGTATTTCCTTAAGAATATCCATTGGCAGGCAGGTGGGAAAGCATACTATGTTCATTGCAGTAACAGGCTTCCCGCCCATTGCATATACATCACTTAAAGAATTTGCCGCTGCAATCTGCCCAAAGATATACGGATCATCTACAATAGGAGTAAAAAAATCCATGGTAAGAATCACAGCTTTGTCTTCATCTATCTTGTATACGGCAGCATCATCGGAGGTATTGGTACCGACTATTAGGTTTTCATCGTGAAACTCAGGCAGCTGACACAGAACCTGTGCCAGGGTCTCAGGACCAATCTTAGCTGCTCAGCCGGAGCTCTTGGTCATTTGTGTAAGCCTGACCATTCTTGTATTATCCATAATGCCGCCTCCTTTCCAAAAAAATCAAACATTTAGAACTGCAATTTTATTATATCATAAATTCTTTAGAATTTATGATATCGGCCCATGTGCGTTTTGCGGAGCAAAAAATCGCACGAATTGCAAACTTAACAGGTTAAAGACCTTTTAATGAAAGATATAATATGCGTTTGCGCATATTATATCATATATTCCAACAATTTTTGACTATATGTTTTGCAGTAAATTCGTTGCATTTTTCTACTCTACTGTTATTTTATCCTTCATGCTGTTGAACTTGGATTCACCTATACCCTTGACCTTCTTTATATCCTCAATAGTCTTGAAGGGTCCTTTCTGCTCCCTGTATTGTATTATTGCTCTTGCTGTCGCCGGTCCGACTCCCTCGAGGGTATCCAGCTCTTTTTCGTCTGCGGTGTTAATATTAATCTTTCCTGATTTGTTCTCAGTTGCACCCTTGACCGTATTTACCCCCGGGATTGCCTTCCCTGTATCTTGATGCTTTTCACCCTTCTTTGGAATATATACCATATCCTCATCAGCTAATCTGTAGGCAAGATTAACAGCCTGTAAGTCAGCCTCCTCCTTAGCTCCCCCTACCAGTTTGACAGCCTCATCAAGCCGTGTTCCCTCAATGACTCTCACTACCCCCGGATTTTTGACATAACCGCAGATATATACTGATATTTCTGCCGGCTCTGTTTCAGCCTGTGCTTCTGCCTGTTCCGGAACAGCCTCTCCTTTAAGCACAACAGCTTCAGCAAGGTTTATCTCCGTTGCCTTCTCCTGCCTGATATATATAGTACCGCTTATTATGACCAGAACCAGTACGACAAATGCAATTATTGATTTTTGTGTTCTCGTAATATAAATCATATAATATCATTATCTCCCTTCATCTGTATGTTTCGAGTCAAACATATTATCACCACATATCTCCGCTGATGATATGCATATTTCTACATTTTCTATTTATTTCCTCTTTTTCCACATTGCTATATATATATCATATATTACCATTGAGTAAACATAAAAAATTTCTCCCAAAGGGGTGCCATAAGCAAGCTTTTTTGGTATACTAAAATAGCTGGATTATGCAAAAGCGCAAGGAGAAATAAATGAAGAAATTAATTGCATCTATTATGATATTTAGTATTATGATGCCCTTTGTGCAGGTATATGGAGGCATGCCGGAAGTTACCGCTCCATCAGCCATTCTGATAGATGCCGAAACAGGAAAAGTATTGTACGAAAAAAACGCAGACGAGAGGCGTTATCCGGCAAGCACCACAAAAATAATGACAGGGCTTCTTGCAGTTGAATATGGGAAGATGAGTGAAATTGTCACCATAGGCAAGAATCCTCCCCTTATTGAAATAGGAAGCAGCCAGATTTATCTTATACCGGGAGAGCAGCTGACCATGGAACAGCTGTTGTATGCTTTGATGCTGGAATCCGCCAATGATGCCGCTGTTGCAATAGCGGAGCATATTTCAGGCTCAGTAGAGGAATTTGCCCGGCTTATGAACAGCAGAGCCAAGGAATTAGGTGCATCAAGCACAAACTTTGTCAATCCCAATGGTTTGCACGATGACAATCATTATACAACTGCAAGGGATTTGTCTCTGTTAGCAAAGTATGCTATGACATTGGGAAAATTCCGTGCTGTAGTCAAGGAAGTCAAATACACAATTCCGGAGACAAACAAACAGGAAGAAAGGAACTACATAACAAACTCCAACAAGCTTATATGGAAAATATACGATCAGTTCAGATATGAATATGCCACTGGTATCAAGACAGGCTATACCACCAAAGCAAAGCAGTGTCTAGTAGGAAGTGCTAAGAAGGGGGATATTGAGCTTATATCCGTTGTAATGGGCGCTGAAGGGCAAAATGTGTACAAAGACACCGTAGCCCTTTTCGAATATGGCTTTGCAAACTTTCAGAAAGTGAATATATTGAAAAAGGGTCAGATAGTTACTACTGTATCAGTAAAAAACGGAGAAGAAAAAATAAATCTTCTTGCAGCTGAAGATTATTCCATGGTGCTTTCTGATTCCGAAAGAGAAAATTTGAGAACAGAGGTTGAGACAAGAAATGAATCGAAGGAACCTATCAGAAAAAATGAAGTACTTGGAGAAATGATTGTTTATGCAGACGAAAAGGAAGTGAAAAGGATAGGGCTCCTCTCTTCTGTCGAAATTGAAGTTCCTGAGAAATCAGGTTACCGATGGCTGTGGATAATCGCAGGTTTTCTGCTGTATCGGACAATTGTCACCATACGCAAGATAAGACGCAGGAAAAGATACAGCAATATCACATATGTGAAAAGATGAAAAATATATATAACGGATTGTTACACAAAAGAAGAATAATGCGACGCAGGGACACGGGGGGACACGGGGGCGTTGAGGACACGGGGAGGACACGGGG
>JAAYQK010000134.1 GCA_012519325.1 Gracilibacteraceae bacterium
AATGGCTATGCAGGACATGCCGAATATGGAGACGGAGACGAAATAATAGGAATACTTGTCCACTTGGATGTTGTACCGGAAGGTTCAGGCTGGTCACATAATCCATACGGAGGTGAAGTTGCAGACGGCAAAATCTATGGAAGGGGCACCATTGATGACAAGGGGCCTGCAGTTGCAGCAATTTACGGGCTGAAGGCAGTAATGGATTCGGGAATTAAGTTCAAGAGAAGAGTACGAATAATAATCGGATGTGATGAAGAAAGCGGAAGATGGGGCTGCATGAAGCACTACTTCAAATATGCAGAGGCTCCGATGTGCGGATTCTCTCCCGATGCGGATTTCCCGATAATTAATAGTGAGATGGGAATACTAATATTCAATCTTGAAAAAGAATTTGAGAAAAATTCGGACAGCTGCTGCAGCGGATTAAGAATTAAGAGGATAACAGGCGGAAACAAGGTCAATATGGTACCGGATTATTGCGAGTGCGAGCTTGAAATGAAAAGGGATTTTACCGACAGAATAAAAAAGACTGTAGAATACATGAATAATGAGCTAAATACAAAGCTTCAGCTTGAAATATTCGATAATAAATGCATCATAAAATCCTACGGCATATCAGCTCATGGAGCTACGCCTGAAAAGGGCGTAAATGCAATTTCACAGCTTATCTCATGCATCAGCAAGCTGCCTCTTTGCGTATCAGCCCAGACTGATTATATCAGATTTCTGGAATCACATATAGGAATGGAGACCGACGGAAAATCATTTGGAGTAGCAATGAGTGATGAGGTCTCAGGGAAGCTTATTTTAAATCTGGGAACAATAGATATGAACGAGGAAAAAGGAAGTGCCGGAATAAACATAAGATATCCGGTCACAAAATCAGGAAATGATGTATATGGTATACTCAGAAAAAAATCCTCCGAAGCCGGTGTAAAAGTTATTGAAGGTGATGGAAAGGATCCTCTGTTTGTACCTGCCGAAAATTTTATGATAAAGATACTTCAGAAGGTGTATGAGAATGTGACGGGGCAAAAGGCGGATCTGATATCCATTGGAGGAGGTACTTATGCAAGAGCCATAAAGAATGCTGTTGCTTTTGGGCCGTTATTTCCCGGAAGGGAAGAGACAGCCCACCAGAAGGATGAATATATATCAATTGATGATTTGATGATGTGTACGGAAATTTATGCGCAAGCAATATATGAACTTGTCGTCCGATAAAAAATCAATTTTATAAAAAGTATTGACATTAGATAAGCGTAGTGTTATTATTTTATGGCAATAGAGGAATAATAACTTAATATATCGATTTAAGAAGAAGTTCCACTTCTCACCTTACGACAATGTCAGTAAGGTTGCAATCCAAGAGCATAATGCTTGCAGGCAGGTGGATATTTCTACCTGCCTTTAAATTTTATTGGAGGTGAAAGGTTATCAGTAGTATTAAAGAACTACAGATCAATGAAGAAATAAGGGATAAGGAAATAAGAGTAATTGATGTAAACGGAGATCAACTGGGAATAATGTCTTCCAAACAAGCTTTGGAACTGGCAGCAGAAAGGCAGCTTGATCTTGTTAAGATTGCACCGCAGGCAAAACCTCCGGTATGCAGGATTATGGATTATGGAAAATTCAAATTTGAACAGAGCAAGAAAGAAAAGGAAGCCAGAAAAAACCAAAAAATAATTAACATAAAAGAAATTCGCTTCTCACCGACAATTGAATATCATGATTTGAATGTAAAGGCAAAAAACGCTCAAAAGTTCCTGCAGGATGGGGATAAAGTCAAGGTAACAATCAGATTCAGAGGCAGAGAAGTGGATCATGTCAGCTTTGGCGAAAAAGCTCTGGGAAGATTTTATGATATAGTTAAGGATTACTGTGTGGTTGAAAAGCCCGCCAAGCTTGAAGGCAGAAATATGATAATTGTTCTGGCACCCAAGCAGTAAGCCCGGTTATTATTTATGAGTAATTCAGCAATGCAAAATATGAACGATACAGAAGGAGAGGATTTTTAATGCCCAAACAGAAGACACACAGATCATCAGCAAAAAGATTCAGCTTTACCAAGACCGGTAAAGTTAAGAGAGCATGTGCATATAAGTCGCATATTCTTACCAAGAAGACTACAAAGCGCACTCGAAAACTGAGAAAAGGCGCTTATACGACTGCTACGGAAGCAAAAATGATTAGAAAATTAGTTCCATACAAATAAGAGACAGGGAGGCAGCATAACATGGCAAGAGTTAAAAGAGCACTAAACGCGCACAAAAAGCGCAGGAAGATACTTAAACTGGCTAAAGGATATGTAGGAGCAAGGAGTAAAAAGTACAGAATAGCAAATGAAACAGTAATCAGAGCTTTGAGATTTGCATATATTGGCAGAAAGCTTAAGAAGAGAGATTACAGGAAGCTTTGGATAGCAAGAATTAATGCGGCAGCAAGAAGCAACGGCATATCATACAGCAAGCTTATAAACGGCCTAAAGCTTTCAGGCATAGAAATAAACAGGAAGATGCTTTCCGAGCTTGCAATAAACGATGCTGCGGCATTTACAAAACTTGTCAATACGGCAAAGGAAAAGCTTAATGCATAATAATACCAGGGTCGCCATTTAAGGCGGCCTTCTTTATTGTGCCTTTACATACAAGTTCGATTATATTATGAACATAAGACATAAATATAATTTTAATGCAAAAATTATATATGGATTTTTGAATTAATCGCTCTTAAGGGGTGATAAATATAATCGAATTCAGCTTGCTTCGAAGAAAAATCAAAGTGACTCCCACTCAAATAATAGTCTTTGGATTTGCATTTATGATACTTGTCGGTACCTTGCTTCTGAACCTTCCGGCAGCATCAGGAAACGGGCTGTCTATCGGCTTAATAAATTCATTGTTTACAGCTACCTCTTCCGTATGTGTTACCGGCCTTGTTGTAGTCGATACAGGTACTCACTGGACGTTGTTCGGACAGCTGCTAATTTTGCTGCTTATACAGGTAGGCGGCCTGGGATTTATGACAATATCCACACTGCTTTCATTATTGTTGGGAAGGCGGATAACACTGAAGGAACGGCTTCTGATACAGGAATCGTTAAATCAGTTTGATCTGGAAGGATTAGTGCGGCTGACAAAGAATATTATTATTGCTACTTTTATAATTGAATTTATAGGAGCAATAGTTTTTTCAATTGTATTTGTTCCGGAATTCGGCATGAAAAAAGGAATTGCTTTTGGAGTATTTCATTCCATATCCGCTTTCTGCAATGCAGGCTTTGATCTTATCGGAGACTTCAGAAGCTTTACGACCTATACCGATAACTTTATTGTAAATGCTAATACTATGCTTTTGATAATTATCGGAGGCTTGGGCTTTTCGGTATGGATAGACATATATAGAGGAATCAGAGATAAAAGCGTGAAGAATGTAACACTTCATGGAAAGGTAGTGATATTGACAAATGCTATACTCATTTTGTCCGGCGCAATATTTATATTTATTATGGAGTTTAACAATGCCGATACTATAAGAGAATTGTCGATATCCGGAAAACTGCTGTCTTCTTTTTTTCAGTCGATAACGCCTAGAACCGCCGGTTTTAATACGCTTGACATGACAGCATTTAGGACACCGACAAAGCTCATGACAATTATATTAATGTTTATAGGAGGTTCACCGGGATCCACAGCAGGAGGAGTTAAAACTTCAACAGCTGCAATACTTTTTTTAACAGTTATTTCTGTTGTTAAAGGAAAGGAGGACCCGGAGGTATTTGAAAGGCATTTATCAAAGCACCTGGTTTACAGGGCAATGGCTGTAGCTTTTATCAGCTTAAGCCTTGTTGTAATTGTGACCATGTTGTTGTCAATAACTGAAGATGTGGATTTCATGACATTGTTTTTTGAATCAGCTTCGGCTTTTGGTACTGTTGGACTTACCTTGGGCTGCACAAGGGATTTGAGTGCCTTTGGAAAGGCAGTAATCATTATAACAATGTTTGCCGGCCGTGTCGGGCCTTTAACAATAGCTTTAGCTCTTACAAGAAGAGCTATGAAAAACAAAGGAAGTGTCAAATATCCGGAAGACCGTATTTTGGTTGGCTAGAAAGGAATGAATATTATATGAGACAGTTTGTTGTAATTGGTATCGGGAGATTCGGAGGGGCCATTGCAGAGACATTGAGCCGGTTGGGACATGAGGTTCTTGTAATAGACACGGATGAGGAAGTAATTCAGAAAATATCTGATAAGGTTACACATGCAGTTGCTGCCGACGCTACGGATGAAAGCGTATTAAAGTCCTTAGGCGTCAGAAACTTTGATGTTGCCGTAGTTGCAATTGGCTCAGACATACAATCCAGCATCATGACGACACTTATGCTTAAAGAACTGGGAATTAGATATGTAGTCGCAAAAGCACAGAATGAACTTCATGCAAGAGTACTTATGAGGATAGGTGCAGATAAAATAGTATTTCCCGAGAGAGATATGGGTGAAAGAGTTGCCCACAACCTGATTTCATCCAATATACTTGATTATATAGAGCTTTCGGAAGAGCACAGTATAATGGAATATGCAGTACCTGAAAGCTGGGTGGGCAAGGATTTGAGAGATATAAACATGAGAGTGAGGTATGGGGTGACTGTAGTGGCTATAAGGAATAAAAAGGATGAAGAAATTAATATATCTCCAAAGGCCGACAGCAAAATAAAAGAAGGAGATATAATGATTGTCATAGGAAATAATAATGACTTGAAAAAACTTGAGAAAAAAACGGAGAAAGAGATATGAGGGAAATAATAAAAAGCAATGCCAATAAAACTATAAAATTCATAAAATCCCTTCAGATGAAAAAATACAGGGACGAACAGGACAAGTTCATAATTGAGGGAGAAAAGCTGATGGATGAAGCCTTACGCTATATGGTTCCGATCTCAATGGTTATGATAAGCCAGAGCTTCGCTGAAAGCAGCAAACATGATGAATACTCTGTAATTCTAAGGGAAAGAAAAATACCTATGTACTATTCAGAGGATAGTATTTTCAAGGGAGTATGTGAAACACATACACCAAAGGGAATAATAGCTGTGGTAGAAAAGCCGGAATACGATTTTGACAATATTATCTCGAAGGATAAACTTTCCATTATACTGCTTCATGAATTAAGAGACCCGGGGAATGTTGGAACGATAATAAGAACTGCTGATGCATGCGGCATGGATGCAGTTTTAATATCAAAGGAGAGTACGGATATTTACAATGGAAAAACCATAAGGGCAACAATGGGTTCTTTATTCCATATACCTGTTATTCAAGGTTTGGATACTTTGGAGACAATAGTCAAGCTTAAAAAAAGAAAAACTGTTATTATCGGAGCTGATCCCCACAACGGCATTAATTGTACGGAACTGCCGCATTACAGGAAATGGGCGGTTATTGTAGGAAATGAATCCCGGGGAATAAATAATGAAATCAATGATGTGCTGGACATAAAAGCAAGTATACCTATGCCCGGAAGTGCTGAGTCCTTAAATGCCGGAATAGCAGCGTCGATTCTGATGTATGAATTTTCCGTAAGAAATCAATGTTTATAGTTAAATACATTTTTAAATAATATTTGTAGCAAAAATTGTTAAATAAGTATAAAATTTTTATTAATTTATGTTATAATATGTAGTAATTTACAAATGTGTTATAATAATTGAAACTATAAATTCTGCAATAAAGGCGTTTACTGCTAAACGTATTGTTTGTAAAATATTATAAATACAGGAGGATATATAAGTGAAAAAAGACAATAAATCAGGAATTGGTTTTAAATTTCTAATTGGTATTTTATCTGCCGAACTCTTAATACTCCTATCAATTTTAGCATTCATTCTTTTGCAGCCGGATAATATCGTGCAGGATGGAGGAATACTTTCAATTGCAATAATAATTTCAATAGTGATGCTAGCTATAATAATATATCTTATGACAAGCATAATATTTAATCCCATGAGGGCACTGCTTAAATCCTTTGAGTCGGCTACGAACGGTGATTTAACCGTAAGAGCGGTTGTAAAATCCTACAATGAAATAGGGCGATTGGCTGAGGCTTTTAACAAGATGATGGTTTTACAGCAGAGTATAATATCAAAAGTCCTGGAAATGACAAAGGATATAAATCAAGCTATAGATAATACGGCAGGAAGTATGCTTGAACTGAACAAACATATAGAAGAGGTATCGGCAGCTACCGAAGAACTGTCTGCAAGCATGGAAGAGACAGCTGTATCAGCGGAAAACGTAAATATGATTACATCAGAGATTGACGGAGCAGTTGATTCTATAGCTTTAAAAGCTCAGGAAGGAGCTAATTCGGCAAGTGAAATATTCAAGAAAGCGGCAGTGCTGAAGGAAGATTTTGCAGTTACATATGATGATGCAAAGCGTATATTCAATGATGTAAATGGGAAACTGCAGGAAGCCCTGATAGAATCGAAAGCAGTCGACCAGATAAGCATGCTTGCTGATTCAATACTGCAGATTGCATCCCAGACAAATCTGCTTGCCTTAAATGCAGCTATAGAAGCAGCCAGGGCAGGTGAAGCAGGTAAGGGCTTTGCTGTTGTAGCAGACGAAATTAGAAAGCTGGCTGAAGACTCCAAAAATACGGTTTCACAGATTCAAACAATTACAAATGCCGTGGTTAGGTCGGTAGAAAACCTTTCGGATAGTTCCAACCATCTACTGGAATTTATGGCAGGAGATGTTGACGCTGATTATAATACAATGCTTAAAGCCACCGATGAGTATAACAAGGATGCGGAGTTTATTGACAGCCTGGTTACAGACTTTTCAGCTACTTCTGAGGAACTTGCAGCCTCCATGCAGAATATGCTGAAGTCTATAGGCGAGATTACTGCCTCCGCAAATGACGGTACAAGCGGAACAACGGATATTAGTGAAAGAATCAGCGTAGTTTCAGAGAAATCAAACTATATAGTTAAGCAGTCGGAAATGATAAAAAATTCCGCAGACATGCTTGTGGAATTAGTATCAAAATTTAGAGTTTAGAGAAAAATTACAAGGCCCTGTATCCGATAGAAGAAAATTGCTATGCCGGGTATAGGGTTTATTATATATAAAAATATAATGGCAAATGAAGGAAAATATAAGAGTAAATAGAAATACTAGCAATAAATGAAAAATTATGGAGTGGTTTGATGATTTTTAAGACCAATACCTGTGCTTTATATGGGATAGAAGGGCATGTAATTGAGGTTGAGACTGACTTGTCCAACGGACTGCCGGGTTTTGACATAGTTGGCCTTCCTGATGCAGCAGTCAGGGAATCAAGAGAAAGAGTCAGAGCCGCAATAAAGAATTCCGATTTCCTGTTTCCTCAAAAAAGAATTACCGTAAATCTTGCTCCTGCCAACATAAGAAAAGAGGGTTCAATTTTTGATCTTGCAATTGCCGCCGGAATACTGGGAGTATCAATGTATATAATAAATGAAGCATTGGAAGGCTTTGCTTTTTTGGGAGAGCTTTCTTTGAACGGTAATGTCAAGGGAATAAAAGGTGTACTGCCCATGTGCCTTTCCTTAAAGGAAAAGGGTTTTAGAAAGCTGATACTTTCAAAGGATAATGCCGATGAGGCAGCTCTTGTAGGCGGAATGGAAATATATCCGGTAGAAAGTATTACTGAAATGGTTGAGTTTTTTAAAGGAAACAGGGATATAACACCTCATGAAGTTAATCCTGAAGCAATTCTTAGAAGCAGTAACGAAGAAGAATATGATTTTGAAGATGTTCGAGGCCAGAATACTGCAAAAAGAGCATTGGAAATTGCGGCAGCAGGAGCGCATAATGTTATTATGCTTGGCCCTCCGGGAGCAGGTAAGACGATGCTGGCAAGAAGGCTTCCTTCAATACTTCCCGAGATGTCTTTTGAAGAAAGCCTTGAAGTGACCAAAATATACAGTATTGCAGGTTTGCTTAAGGATAAGCTATATCTGATAACAAGAAGACCTTTTCGTTCTCCACATCACACAATGTCGGCCGGCTCACTAATAGGAGGAGGAAAAGTGCCTCATCCCGGTGAAGTCTCACTGTCTCACTATGGTGTATTATTTCTGGATGAGATGCCTGAATTCCCCAAGAACGTGCTGGAGGTGCTGAGACAGCCTCTTGAGGATGAATGCGTAACTATTTCAAGAGTTGGAGGTACAATAACATATCCGGCAAAATTTATGCTTATAAGTTCTGTTAACCCTTGTCCTTGCGGTTATTATGGAGATGGAACAGGAAGATGCAGCTGCAGTCCCAGCCAGATAAAAAGCTATCTTGGAAGAATTTCGGGACCTCTGATGGACAGGATAGACTTGCATATTGAAGTACCTGCCGTAAATTTTAGTGACCTATCCTGCAGAACCAAAGAAGAAAACTCTGCATCAATAAAAAAGAGAATAAGCAAAGCAAGGAAGCTTCAGCTTGAAAGATATAAAAACGAGGGAATTTACTTCAATTCGCAGTTGAAACCAAAGCAGGTGACTACATACTGCATAATTGGAAAAAAGGAAAGGGATCTTCTCAAAAATGCTTTTGAAAGATTCAACTTCAGTGCAAGAGCATATAATAGGATACTGAAGGTAGCAAGAACTATTGCGGATCTGGAAGAAAGTGAAAATATAAAAATTGAACATATTGCAGAAGCAATACAATACAGAAGCCTGGACAGGAAATATACACTATAAGCGGGAGGTTTAAGCAATGGCTATTCGTAAGCGTGATATTTGTTCGGTAATTGAAAAACTGCCAAACTACAGCAAGCTTATGATAAAGCTTTATAAAAGCAGATATATGAGAAAAAGCCAAAAGCTTTTACTTTCTGCAGGAATTGCATACAGCCTTTCTCCAATTGAGCTTATACCAGGAATCATACCTGTTGCCGGCCAGCTGGACAATCTAATTGTAATGCTGCGCTGCCTGAAGAAGGTGCTTGAATCTACTGATGCGGAATTAAGGGAGAGTTATCTTAAAGAGGCGGATATGACAATCGAGGAGATTAATGAGGATATCAGGATTGCTGTTAGTACATTGAAATCCTTTGGAAGAGGAACTGTCAAGGTAATTTCAAATTCATGCAAATTTGCAGGATATTCGGTAATGCATCAGATAAGGAAATATAGAAATAAAAGGAAATATTAAGAACCGGCAGCATCTAGCTGCCGGCTATAAAATAGGAGGGGAAAGAATTAATTCTAGTGATATCCTTGATGATTTTATTATATCAGAACAATGTTACAAAGTTGTTATCATAGTGTAACAATTCAATGAAGTTTGTAACAAAGTTGTATCCAAGATCTGCTTTTTCAGGGAAATAGAGATGAGTTAACAAGGAGGCCTTTATGGTAGAGAAAAAATTCCTTATGTGGCTTTCTTCTGTTCCGGGGGTTGGAAGCAAAAGCTGCATGAATCTTATTAAGTATTTCGGTTCTGCAGAAAATGTGTACCGCTGCTCTTTTTCAGAGCTTATGGCTTCGGGAATTATCAGGGAGCAGACTGCAGAATCTATTGCTGCCAACCGGAAAATAGAAAAAATTAATGAATATTTTAGAATTGTGAAAGATAATGGCATAAAGGTTTATACTATATTTGAAAATGAATACCCTGAGAATCTGAAACAAATATATGATCCGCCTCCGGTGCTGTACGTAAAAGGTGAGCTCTTAAATCGGGATTCTCTGGCTGTAGGTATAGTGGGCTCCAGAAAGGCAAGCGATTATGGACTGAAGACAGCCCACAGGATAGCAGCTCGTTTGGCAGAGTTAGGTATCACAATAGTGAGCGGAATGGCCCTTGGAATTGATTCTGCGGCACACAGGGGAGCTCTTGAGGTAAATGGGAGGACAATTGCAGTTTTCGGATGCGGTCTAAAATATACTTACCCTATGTCGAATTACAGATTAAGCCAGGAAATTCAAAAAAACGGTGCCATTATTTCAGAATATCCTTTTGATACAGAGGCATATCCTTCTCAGTTCCCTGCAAGGAACAGAATAATCAGTGGTATGTCCTTGGGGGTTATTGTTGTTGAAGCCGGAGAGAAAAGCGGATCTTTAATCACTGCGGATTTTGCCCTTGAGCAAGGGCGTGAGGTATTCGCAGTACCCGGAAATATTACTTCAACATACAGCAAAGGCACCAACGAACTGATAAAATACGGCGCAAAGCTTGTCAGTAGGATTGAGGATATTACGGAAGAATTGAATCTCGAATTAATATATAAAAAAAATGACAATATTATTATGAATAAAAATTCCGCTTTAAGTGAAGAAGAGTGCATTATATTGAGATTTCTCAAAAGAAAGAGCGGAGACAAAGATGAAATTACTGCAGCCACAGGGCTCCAGCCGGGAAAAGTCTTAGCAGCACTGACAATGCTTGAAATAAAAGGGCTTATTCAGCAAATTGATGGGAACTATCTTTTGTTTTGATTTTTTCTAGTTTTCTGTTATAATATGATTTGAATTTTTAAAATGAGGTGAATTATTTGAAAACATCATTGGTAATAGTTGAATCACCTGCAAAAGTGAAAACAATAAAAAAATTTCTAAACTCAAGCTATAAGGTTGAAGCATCAATGGGACATATCAGGGATTTGCCTAAAAGTCAACTGGGTATTGATATAGAAAATAATTTTGAGCCAAAGTATATAACCATAAGAGGAAAGGGAGAAATTACCGAAAAGCTTAGGAAGGAAGCAAAAAATTGCGATAAAATTTATCTTGCAACTGATCCTGACAGGGAAGGGGAGGCTATATCATGGCATTTATCAAATATACTCAACCTGGATTTGAAGGATGTGTCAAGAATTGAGTTTAATGAAATAACAAAGTCAGCTGTGACAAAAGCTTTGAAAAATCCGAGAGAGCTCAATTTTAATGTAATAAATGCTCAGCAGGCGAGAAGGGTGCTGGACAGACTTGTAGGGTACAAAATCAGTCCGCTGTTATGGAAGAAGGTAAAAAAGGGTTTGAGCGCGGGCAGAGTCCAGTCTGTGGCTGTAAAGCTCATATGTGACAGGGAGGATGAAATAAGGGCTTTTGTACCCAGAGAATATTGGTCCCTTATTGCAAAACTGAATGATCCGGGTACAAAAAAGAGTTTTGATGCGAAATTCTTTGGTACGGAAAGTGAAAAAATCGAAATCTCAAATGCAGATGAAATGGAGAAAATACTTGAAGCCCTTAAAGGTGCAAAGTATACTGTAAAGCGTATCAAAATGGGAGAGAAAAGAAAAAATTCTCCAAACCCGTTTATTACAAGCACTCTTCAGCAAGAGGCTTATAGAAAGCTTGGATTTACCGCCAAGAAGACTATGATGATAGCACAGCAGCTTTATGAGGGTGTGGATATCAAAGGGGAAGGAACCTTAGGGCTTGTTACTTACATAAGGACCGATTCGGTGAGAATATCCGAGGAAGCCAAAAAAGATGCTGCCAGATACATTACTGAGAAATTCGGAAAGAATTATCTTGCAGGAGAAATGAAGCAAAACAGGTCCGGAAAAAAGGTACAGGATGCCCATGAGGCAATCAGGCCTTCTTCAGTTTACAGAGAACCGGAGAGTATTAAACATTCTCTTGATAAAGAGCAGTACAAATTATACAAGCTTATCTGGGAAAGATATGTGGCAAGCCAAATGAAGGCTGCCTTATTTGATACTGTAACGGCTGATATTGAAGCAAACGACTATATTTTTAAAGCATACGGAAGCATAATGAAGTTTCAGGGCTTTATGATCATTTACAAAGAAAGCAGTGATGAAAAGGAAGAAGCGGAGATATCCCTGCCGATGCTTTCGGAAGGACAGTCATTAAAGCTTAAGAAACTTGAGAGCAAGCAGCATTTCACAGAACCGCCTTTAAGATATACGGAAGCTACGCTTATAAAGGTTCTTGAGGAAAAAGGCATAGGGCGACCCAGCACTTATGCTCCTATTATATCGACTATACTTGCAAGAGGCTATGTAATAAGGGAAAAAAAATTCCTTATTCCTACCGACTTGGGTGAAAAGGTTACAGGGATTATGAAAGAGTTCTTTACCGATATTGTAGACGCCGAATTCACTGCAAATATGGAGGAAAAGCTTGATAAGATAGAAGAAGGAGAAAAGGATTGGGTACAGGTGATTAGGGAATTTTATACACCCTTTGAGAAAACCCTGAAAAGTGCGGAAGAAAAAGTGGGAAAAATAGAAATACAAGATGAGGTTAGCGATGTTATCTGTGAGCTCTGCGGAAGAAATATGGTTTACAAGCAGGGAAAGTTCGGAAAGTTCCTCGCATGCCCCGGATTCCCCAACTGCAGAAACACAAAGGCAATTGTTGAATCAACAGGCATAAGCTGTCCGAAGTGTTCCGGCGAACTTGTTGCCAGAAGGACAAAAAGAGGCAAGAAGTTTTATGGCTGCAGCAGATATCCGGAGTGCAGCTTTGTAAGCTGGGATGAACCTGTTGCTGAGAAATGCCCCGAATGCCGCAGCCTTATGGTTAAGAAGTACAGCAGGAAGGGCCTTGAGTATAAATGTACCGGTGAAGGGTGTACTTATAAAAGGCCTGGCAGCAAGAAGGTGGAATAGTCTTGAATAAAAAGATTATTGTAATAGGCGCAGGCCTGGCTGGAAGCGAAGCAGCATGGCAGCTTGCCATAAGAGGGATAAAAGTAAAGCTTTATGAAATGAGGCCTGTATGTAACACACCGGCACATCATACCGATAAATTCGGAGAATTGGTTTGCAGCAATTCCTTGCGTTCCAACCAGTTGGAGAACGCCGTAGGATTACTGAAGGAGGAGATGCGAAGATTAGGTTCTCTGATAATGGAATGTGCCGATAATAATGCACTGCCGGCAGGCGGGGCATTGGCTGTAGACAGGGAAGGATTTTCCCAGGAAATAACTGACAGGATTACCGGTAATTCCAATATAGAAATTATTAGAGAGGAAGTAATAAGCATTCCTGAAGATGAATATGTGATCGTTGCAACGGGTCCCCTTACATCGGATAAGCTTTCACTCAGTATAGGCTCTTTAATGGATAATGATTATTTATATTTTTATGATGCCGCAGCTCCGATTGTAACCTATGAATCAATTAACAAGGATAAGGTATTCAGAGCATCAAGGTATGATAAGGGAGACAGTGATTATATAAATTGTCCCATGTCGGAGGAAGAGTACCTAAAATTCCATAAGGAACTTGTAAATGCGGAAACAGCTCCTATTAAGAGTTTCGAGAAAGAAGTGGTTTTCGAAGGGTGCATGCCTGTTGAGACTATGGCTAAGAGAGGCTTGCATACATTACTTTTCGGTCCGTTAAAACCTGTGGGCTTAACTGATCCACGAACGGGGAAGCAGCCTTATGCAGTAGTTCAGTTAAGACAGGATAATAAAGAAGGTACTTTATATAACATAGTAGGTTTTCAAACGCATCTTAAATGGAGTGAGCAGAAAAGGGTTTTTAGTATGATACCCGGCCTTGAGAATGGAGAATTTGTTAGATTCGGTGTAATGCATAGAAATACTTTTATTAATTCACCAAAGGTATTGAGGCCTACTCTTCAATTCCGGGACAACAGCAATTTGCTTTTTGCCGGACAGCTTACGGGAGTTGAAGGCTATGTTGAGTCTGCTTCATCTGGTTTGGTTGCGGGAATAAATATGTCCAGAATTTTTAATAATCTGGAACCGGTAATATTTCCGGAAACCACAGCCCATGGAGCCTTGTGTAAATATATTACCGATCGTACAATAAAGGCATTTCAGCCGATGAACATAAATTTCGGTATATTCCCTCAACCGGAATATCGCATTAGGAATAAGAAGGAAAAAAGCAGATACTATGCGGAAAGAGCTTTGAAAGATTTAGAAAAATTTATTAATTCAAAGCTCTGATGGTTGAAATATAAGTATTCATGTGCTATATTGTTTTCAAAGAGTTTTTTGACTTTTGTGAATATTAAAACATTTACAGGATAGATTAACTGGAGGAGAATTATGTTTCATGGTACAACAATAGTAGCAGTCAAAAGAAACGGCAGGGGGGCAATTGCCGGCGACGGCCAAGTTACCCTGAGCCAAACCACCATAATAAAATCTACGGCAAGAAAAGTGAGAACATTATTTAACGGCAGAGTTTTAATCGGTTTTGCCGGTTCCGTATCAGATGCTTTTACTTTATCCGAGAAGCTTGAGGAAAAGCTGGAGCAGCACAGCGGGAATCTGAAAAGGGCAGCAGTTGAGCTGGCTAAGGATTGGAGGAGGGATAAAGTATTAAGACAGCTGGAAGCTATGCTGATTGCAATGGATAATGAAGCTCTGCTCGTTATTTCCGGAAGCGGAGAGGTAATTGAACCGGATGACGGTGTAATTGCAATAGGCTCCGGAGGCAATTACGCTTTGGCGGCTGCCAAAGCATTGATACAGAATACGGATCTTCCGCCAAATGAGGTAGTGAGGAAATCCATGGAAATAGCCGCTTCAATTTGCGTATTCACAAACAACAACATCATTGTAGAGGAATTATAGGAGGAATCAATGAGTGAGTTAACTCCAAAACAAATAGTATCAGAGCTTGACAAATATATTATAGGCCAGGATAGAGCAAAAAAATCCGTGGCAGTTGCACTGAGAGACAGATATAGGAGAAATCTGCTGGATGCTGAAATGAAGGCAGAAATCACTCCTAAGAATATATTGATGATAGGACCCACAGGTGTTGGGAAAACAGAAATTGCAAGAAGGATAGCCAAGCTGGTCAATGCTCCTTTTGTAAAAGTGGAAGCAACAAAGTTCACAGAGGTCGGATATGTCGGAAGAGATGTCGAATCAATTATAAGAGATCTTGTGGAGTTTTCAGTAAGAATGGTTAAAGCTGAAAAGATGTCGCAAGTGAATGAAAAGGCCTTTGATATGGCTGCAGAAAAGGTTGTCGAGATACTTGTTCCATCTTCTAAGAAGAGCAATATACCAAAAAATCCATTTGAAATGATATTTAATTACAGTGGAAGCAAAGAAAATGAGGATGACCCGGAGGAAAAGCAAAAAGAAGAAAATTTGGCAGCCAATAGGTACTATGTTATGCAGAAGGTCAAAAACGGAGATTTGGACAATCAAAACATAGAAATCGAGATAGAAGATACATCAGGGCATAATATCGAAATGTTATCAGGACTGGGTATGGATCAGATGAGCATAAACCTTCAGGACGTTTTCGGAGGAATTTTGCCTCAAAAGAAAAAGCGCAGAAGAGTAACGGTAAAGGAAGCGCTGAAGCTTTTGACACAACAGGAAGCTCAAAAGCTTATTGATATGGATGAAGTAAAAGAAGAGGCCGTCAGAAAAGCAGAAGAGAGAGGAATTATTTTTATAGATGAAATAGATAAGATTGCAGGGAAAGGATATGCCAGCGGCCCGGACGTATCCAGGGAAGGTGTGCAAAGAGATATACTCCCTATAGTTGAGGGCAGTACTGTTATGACTAAATATGGGCCTGTAAGAACGGACTATATGTTGTTTATTGCAGCGGGTGCCTTTCATGTGGCAAAAGTATCCGATTTAATACCGGAACTTCAGGGGAGGTTTCCTGTAAGAGTTGAATTGGACAGTCTGAGCAAAGAAAATTTTAAAGAAATCCTGACCAAGCCTAACAATGCCCTCGTAAAGCAATACAAAGCCCTTCTTAAAACGGAAGGTATAAATATTAATTTTGAAGATGAAGCAATTGAAGAAATTGCCTCTATTGCAGCATTTATGAATGAACAATACGAGAACATAGGTGCCAGGAGGCTGTACACGGTAATGGAAAGGCTTTTTGAGGATATTTCATTTGAAGCGCCTGATATGAAGAGCAGCGAACTGAATATCAACAAGGAATATGTACAAAAAGTATTAATTCACGACATAAAGAGAAAGGATGTAAGCAACTATATTATATAAATAAGGAGGAAAAATATGAGCTCTACACTATTAGAAAAAATGAGAAAAGTTAACAAGGTACTCCAAACATCAGGCACTCAATCAGTTTCATTTCAGGATCTGAGCAAAATATTGAGCGAGGTACTGAATGCAAATGTATATATATTAAGCAGAAAGGGAAGAATTCTGGGATATGCATTGGGCACAACAGAAGAGTGTGATTTTTTGAAGAACGAGCTCTTGTCAGAGAAAAAATTTCCGGAGGAGTACAATAAATCGCTGCTTTCATATCATGAGACAAGAGAAAATCTGATAAACAAAGATAAATTATGCGTTATTGATAACAGAGAAAAGTGTGGCATGGGAACAAATTATTCGGCCATTGTCCCTATTAACGGTAGTGGGGAAAGACTCGGCACAATGATGCTGGCAAAGTACAACCAGGAGTTTAATGACGAAGACCTTGTTCTGGCAGAATACGGAGCAACAGTAGTAGGTTTGGAAATATTGCGCTCCAAACAGGAAGAAATAGAAGAAGAAGCAAGAAAGAAAGCAGTGGTTCAAATGGCCATCGGAACTTTGTCTTATTCGGAGTTGGAGGCTATTGAGCATATATTCAGAGAACTTGATGGAAATGAAGGCCTGCTTATTGCAAGCAAGATTGCGGATAAAGTCGGTATCACAAGATCAGTGATTGTAAATGCGCTGAGAAAATTCGAGAGCGCCGGCGTTATAGAGTCAAGATCTCTTGGAATGAAAGGGACTCACATCAGGATATTAAACGACAAGCTGCTGGATGAACTGGAAAAAGTCAGATAATACAGAATTTGGAGGATTAGTGTTCAACTAATCCTTTTTTTTATTCGATAATATATTTGAAGTTAATTTTTCGGCAAATAGTGCATTTTATTCTTTACATAATAAAGGAAATGCAGAATTTATGTCGAATAATTAACTGGTATAGGTATTTTTGGCGATTAAAATTCTATTATGGAATTTTACGGAGGTTTTGGTTATGATTAATAAGATTGACGGAAAAACAATAATGCTTGAAAAGGCTCTTGATGCAGCATGGATGAGAAACGAAGCAATTTCAAACAATATTGCAAATGTCAATACACCGGGCTTTAAAAAATACTATGTAAGGTTTGAGGAGTACCTTAACGATGCACAAGCAAAGTTCCAGATATCCGGCGCCAAGAAGGATGAAAAATTCCTACCCATAGGCAAGGATAGAGTAATATCCGCAAATCCGGAAATCGTACAGGAAAACTTTACTTCCATGCGAAGAGATGGAAATAATGTAGATATTGATGTGGAAATGGCCGAGCTTGCTAAGAACACCATAAAATACAATGCATTAATAGCCCAGATATCAAAAGAATTCAGCAAAATCAAACTGGCAATTAATGGGAGGTAATTGAAATGGCATTTTTAAATTCAATTAATATAAGTGCATCCGGATTAACAGCGGAAAAGCTTAGAATGGATGTAATATCAAGAAATATTGCCAATGTAAATACAACAAGGACTGCGGATGGGACTCCTTACAGGAGACAGGTTGTGGTTTTCCAGGAGGCGGGAAAGCATATACCCTTCAGTGAATATCTGAGCGATGCCAGCAGAAAACTTATCGGTTCCGGAGTCAAGGTTGTCGGTATTAAAGAAGATAAAACTCCATTTAAATCGGTTTATGATCCGGGTCATCCGGATGCTGATGAAAAAGGCTATGTCAAGATGCCGAACGTGGATGTGATGACGGAAATGGTTAATATGATATCTGCAAGTAGGGCATATGAAGCCAATGTTACTGCAATTAACTCCACTAAGAGTATGGCTATGAAGGCTTTGGAAATAGGCAGAGGTTAAAAATATCTTACTTGCTTCTAGCCATTTTTAGAAAGGGATGATACTACTATGAAAATAAATTTCCCTGTCGGTCAGATGAGTATTGACTCAAATAAAAATATTAACGGCACAACCAAGAGCGGAAACGTATCCTTCATGGATTTCTTGAATAATGCGCTGAATGAAGTAAATAAGCTTCAGGTAGAATCTGAGAAAATGAATCAGGCTTTTGCGATGGGTATGAATGATAATATACATCAGGTATTGATAGCTTCGGAAAAAGCTGATATTGCACTGCAGTTCACCGTGCAGATAAGAAATAAGCTTTTTGAAGCATACCAGGAAATAATGAGGATGCCTATCTAGTTTTGTGAGGTTGCATGAGGTGATTTAATGGGTGAATTTATTAGCAAACTGAGAAATAATATCAGTGAATTCTGGAACGGCTTGGAAAAGGGACAGAAGTTGAGGTTAATAATAGCTGCTTTACTGTCTTTCCTTTTGATTACAAGTTTTATTATTTATACAAGCCGGCCTCAGATGGGGATTCTTTATTCGGATCTTGGACAGGCTGATGCGGGAACAATAATTGCCAGGCTGAAAGAGATGAATGTTAATGCAAGAATTGAAGGTACGACAATATATGTACCGGTTGATCAGATAGATGAGTTGAGAGCACAGCTGGCTGTTGAAGGGATTTTTGGAGACGATTCATATTATCCTGAAGAATCCAAGGCAACCTTTTATGAGACAAGTGCCGATAAAAACCAAAGATACCTTATAGCAAAGCAGAATAAGCTGAAAAAGGGCCTGAGTGCTATAAAAGGTGTAGAATACGCAGATGTGAATCTATACATACCTGAGGATCAGACTTTTATCATAGACCAGAACAGCAGTGAGGCCACAGCGTCCCTGATAATAAAAATGAAGTCCGGGTACCCTGCTCTTGACAGAAATCAGGTAAACGGCATAGTCCAATATATTTCAAGAAGCGTTAAAGGATTGAAACCGGAAAATGTCTCAATAATTGATGAGAACGGAAGGTCATTGGTTCCTGACACAGGGCCAAATGGAACTATTTCATCACAAATGGAAATGCAGGAAGCGGTGCAGGATAAAATTGAGCAAAGCATTACCAAATTTTTGGAAGCTCCCTTCGGAATGAATAATGTCAAGGTGAAAGCAGCAGTTAAGCTGAATTTTGACAGCGTTACCCAGAGCATAACAACCTATGAAGCACCTAACGCCGAGCAAAACGAAGGCATTGTCAGGAACATGCAGGATATAAGAAAGGAATGGATTGATGCGAGTCAAGGAGGTGTACCGGGTACTGATTCAAATACGGATATATACCAATACGCCGAGTTGGATTCATCAAAAGCTCAATACAATGAAGCCAGTACTGTTGTCAATTATGAGATTAATGAAATTAAGGAACAGATTGTAAAGGAGATGGGGAGCATCGAATCCTTATCCGTATCAGTGCTGATCAATACACTTGATTCGGAAGGTAATCCGAAGGAAATTCCCCAGGAATTGCAGGATGGGGTTAGGGGACTAGTTAAATATGCTTTACAGGGTTTTAATTATGAAGCACCGAAAGAAGAAAACGAAGGAATAGAGGTTGTATTTGCACCCTTTGATATGGAATTAACAAACAGAATCAGGGCTGATCAGGAAGCAGCAAAAAGAGCTGTTTTCTGGGAACGTGTCATAATGATAGGAACAGGTGTTGCTGCCGTACTTGTCTTTGGAGCAGCATTATTCATTATGCTTAAGAGGAGAGCAGGAGGCTATGATGCTCAGGGATATGCTAAGGAAACCAGTGAAGTAGAAATGGTTACAAGTACATTATCAGGAGAAACTCTTGGTGATATTGAACTTGAGGACAAAAATGAAGTGAAAAAGAAGATAGAAAAGTTTGTAGGACTTAAGCCTGAGACTGTCGCTCAACTGCTAAAAACCTGGCTTAACGAGGATTAGGAGGTTAAGTGATGGCAAGAGTATCAAAAGGAAATCTTAACGGCAGACAGAAATCGGCAGTTCTTTTAATAACTCTTGGGCCGGAAAAGTCTGCAGCCATATTCAAGCACTTAAAAGAAGAAGATATTGAGCAGCTTACCTTGGAAATTGCAAATATGAGGACGGTAACTCCCGAAGAGAAGGAAGAAGTGTTGAATGAGTTCTATCAGCTATGCGTCGCTCAGGAATATATTTCCGAGGGCGGTATTTCATATGCTAAGGATATACTGGAAAGAGCCCTTGGAGGGCAGAAAGCACTGGATGTTATTAACAGACTTACTGCTTCGCTTCAGGTGAGACCTTTCGATTTTGTCAGAAAAGCTGATCCTTCTCAGATTCTGAACTTTATACAAGGGGAGCATCCTCAGACAATTGCTCTTATTTTGGCTTATCTGAAACCTCAGCAGGCTGCTTCGATTATTTCATCCCTGCCCCAGGAAAAGCAGGCTGAAGTTGCCCGTAGAGTGGCAATAATGGACAGGACATCGCCGGAGGTAATAAAAGAAATTGAAAGAGTCCTTGAAAAGAAGCTTTCTTCTATGGTAACACAGGATTATAATATTGCAGGAGGCTTGACTGCGATTGTAGAAATATTGAATTCCGTTGACCGCGGTACTGAAAAATTTATTATGGAGACCCTTGAAGTGCAGGATATTGACCTGGCTGAACAAATAAGGAAGAGAATGTTTGTATTTGATGATATTATTACTCTTGATAACAGATCCATACAAAGAGTTACCAGAGAAGTTGAAAACTCAGATTGGGCATTGGCTCTAAAGAATGCAGGTGAAGAAGTCAAAAAGGCAATTTTCAGCAATATGTCAAAGCGTCTTGCAGAGATGATAAAAGAAGACATGGAATATATGGGCCCCGTAAGGCTCAGAGATGTGGAGGAAGCACAGCAGAAGATAGTAAATATAATCAGGAAGCTGGAGGATGCCGGCGAGATTGTTATTTCCAGAGGCGGAGGAGATGAAATAATTGTCTAAGATATATAAATCCAGAAATGTATTAATAGGAGCTCCTAAACATATAGTAAATGTCTTCAGGAGTGAAACAAGAATAAATGAAACAAAAATAATAGAAGAGAATATAGAAGCGAAAAGTAATGATGACAATACGGCGGCTGAAGAGGAATATGCAAATAACATAATTGAGGATGCCAAGCAAATGTATTTAAGCATTATTGAAGAAGCAAACGCTGAAGCCCGCAGAATAATAGAAGCAGCTGAAGCAGAAGCCGCTCATCTTTTATCTTCTTCAAGAGAAAATGGATATAAGGAAGGATACGAATTCGGATACCTGGAAGGGAAAAATGAAGCGAGTTCAATTATTGATGAAGCATCAGACATAAAAGCATTTCTTGACAGCAGGAGAGACAGCCTGTACAAGGAGACGGAAGAACAGATATTGGACCTTGTAATGAGCATATCTGAGAAAGTAATAGGCCAGGAATTATCACAAAATAGAGAAGCAATTCTATCATTAGTTAATCAGGCGCTGCAAAGATGTGCATTTAAAAACAAGCTTGTCTTGAAAATATCACCTTCGGATTTTGACTTCATTATTGAAAACAAGTATCGGATATGCAAGATGGTAGAGGGCATATCCGATATTGATATAGTATCGGATTTATCACTTAAGGAAGGAAGCTGCATAATTGAAACCCCTTCGGGTGAGATAAATTCGAGTACGGATGTTCAGCTTAAAGAAATAGAAAAAATATTCACATATATATATCATGAAAATAATGTATCATCACAAAAAGATTAATGTTTACAAGAAATAAATATCTGTTGAGAAATGAGTGATCAGCTATGAGGGGCATTGATTTGGGAAAGTATAGCAATGCATTAATAAACAGCGATCTTATTAAATATACGGGATGTGTTTCACAGGTTATCGGCCTTACGATAGAGTCGAGGGGACCGGCTGTTAATCTTGGAGAGATATGCAACATATACCCTTTAAAGGGTGATTACCCAATAAAGGCTGAGGTTGTGGGGTTCAAGGAAAACATAGTATGTCTGATGCCTCTGGGCAGCATGAGAGGAGTAGGCCCCGGAAGCAAAATTGAAGCCACGGGAGAAAGCTTTTCCGTGGGAGTATCCGAAGATATGTTAGGAAGAATAATTGACGGTTTAGGAAATATAATCGATGGAAAAGGACCTATTAATAATTGTACTATGTATTCTGTCGAAAACAATCCTCCAAATCCCCTTACAAGAAAGAGGATAAGTGAGTGTCTTCCAGTAGGTATAAGGGCTATTGACGGACTGCTGACTATTGGAAAAGGACAAAGAATCGGGATATTTTCAGGCAGTGGGATAGGGAAAAGCACATTAATGGGAATGATAGCCAGGAACACCAAAGCTGATATAAATGTTATCGGCCTTATAGGAGAACGAGGCAGGGAGGTAAGGGAATTCATAGAAAACGACCTTAAGGAGGAAGGGCTGTCACGATCCGTAGTGGTTGTAGCAACCTCCGACCAGCCTGCGCTTATAAGGTTGAAAGCTGCACAGCTGGCTACTTCTGTTGCTGAATATTTCAGGGATATGGGCAAGGATGTTATGTTAATGATGGATTCATTAACACGTTTTGCCATGGCACAAAGAGAAGTAGGGCTTGCCGTTGGGGAGCCGCCAGTTACAAGAGGCTATACTCCGTCGGTGTTTTCTGTTATGCCGAGGCTTCTGGAAAGGTCGGGGACATCCGACAAAGGCAGTATTACCGGATTGTATACCGTGCTTGTTGATGGAGACGATTTGAATGAACCGATAACTGATACGGTAAGAAGCATATTGGATGGACATATAGTATTATCAAGAAGCCTGGCAAATAAAAATCACTACCCGGCAATTGACGTATTGGCAAGTATCAGCAGGGTAATGCCCGATATAGTTGATGATGAGCATAAGAACAATGCAAATGAGTTTAAGAATATCATGTCTGTATATAGAGACGCAGAAGACCTGATAAACATAGGTGCATATGTAAAAGGCAGCAGCAAAAGCATAGACAGGTCGATAGAAAAGATTGACTCAATTGAAAGGTTTCTCAAGCAAAGTGTTGATGAAAAGACTGAATTTGAAGAAGTTTTGAGTGAAATGAAAAATATAGTGTCATAGGGAGAAGCATATGGCTGCATATAAGTTCAGGCTGCAGAAGCTATTGGATTACAAGATAAAGGTTGAAGAAGAGAAAAAGAATAAACTGGGTTCTGCGATAAGAAGGCTTGAAAATGAAAAAAACAAGATGTCTGAACTGAAAAAGGAATTCAGTAATATGAGAAGCCTGTTTCAGGAAAAAACATCTCAAGGGATGGCAGTAAATGAACTAAAGATATTGGCGAATTATATCGATTATTATAAGAGAGGCATAAAAGAACAAAAAGTCAGAATCAGAATGGCTGAATCTTACCTTTCTGCCTGCAGGGAAGAGCTTATAACTGCGACACGTGAAAAAAAAATGATAGAAAAGCTTAGAGAAATAGATTACAACAAGTATTTATATGAAGAACTAAGAAAAGAGGAAAAACTGGTTGACGACCTGGTTTCCTTTAAAGAAAGCAACAAACCATAGGGGGAAATACTAATGACTCAACCTTCGGATAGCAATGAAAAAAAAGCAGCCGTGGAAAGCGGTAAGAAAGCCGGATCTAAGCGCAGAAAAAGAAAAGACAGAAAGTCCAGCACCGTAATATTAATTGTAATAATATTGATATTGTCAATGATAGTGGCTTTTGGGGCCATATTCATGTTTGATTTTGCAGGGCTTAAGGCAGAGACTTCCATGTGGATAAAGGATTTGCCCATTGTAGGAAAACTCCTTCAGCCTGTAATTGAGAAAAAGAATCCGGAGCAGATTTATAGAGAGGAGATAGAAAGGGAGAAATCAAACATTGCAATTAAGCAAAAAGAGCTGATGGAACTGGAGAAGGAGCTGGAAAGCCGTGAAAAGGAAATTGAAAAAAAAGAAAGGGAGATAGCTGATAAGGAATTAGAAATAGATAAACTGCGCATTCAATTGAGTGAAAAGCTTCTGAGCATACAAGAACAGGTACAGTACCTTGAAAAAGTAGATAACAATAAAGCCATGCAGATAATTATGAGTATGAATGACAAGGCCTCTGCGGTACAGATTCTCAGGAATATGAAAAAAGAGAAGGCTGCTTCCATTCTTGCTTTAATGGATCCGCTGCAGGCAGCACAGATTTTGGAGGACTTGGCGGAGACAACTCCGTAAGTTCATATATAAATAATATGAAAGACCAGCTAATTAAAGTCAAGAGTTTTTAAGAAAAAGCTTTATGAATTTTTGAAAACTCCTGACATAGAAAAAATGCATAACAACAAGACCACCTTTGCGAAGTAGACATAAAATAGCTGGT
>JAAYQK010000012.1 GCA_012519325.1 Gracilibacteraceae bacterium
AAGCGGCACATACGGCCCTGCAAGCGGTATGATGGCATTGGACGGCAATGTAGCTATAATTTCACCCGATGTAACATTAAAGAACACAACAATTAATGGGGATCTCATATTAAGAGAGAGTATCGGGGACGGCAATGTATGCCTGGAGAATGTTGTAGTAAAGGGAACAACTATTGTAAGAGGCGGAGGAGAGAATAGTATAGTAATAAGAAATTCCAGTCTGGGCAGGGTTATTGTAAGACGGGAAGGAAATGTAGTCAGGATAGTTGCAACAGGAAGTACAACAATAGGTGAAGCAGAATTACAGTCCGGGGCTATACTGGAAGAGGAATTCCTGACCGGTGAGGGCTTCGGCGACATAGTAATCCCGGATGATATTTTTGCTGGTGCAACCATTGTATTTGAAGGCAATTTTGACAATGTAACAGTCGATTCCGGCAATATTAATATAAATATGGCAAATGGCGCAATAGGTAATTTGACCTTGGCTCAGGGGGCTGAAGGGACTACGGTCAATCTGGCACAGCAAGCAAGTGTCGGTACTTTGAATATTAATGCTGCTGTAAATATAACAGGCCAAGGCAGTATACAGAATGCAAATGTCAATGTTTCCGGTTCAACTATTCAGCAGCAGCCTCAGAATGTTGTGAAAGCACCGGGTGTAACAGTAAATATAGATACTCCGGAACCACCCCCTGCACCAAGAACCGGCGGTGGAGGCGGCAGTGGCAGAAGCAGTGGGGACGATGATGATGACAACAAAACGGCAGTAGTAATAAATGCCATTAACAACATGTTTGTGACAATAGGCCATAAAAAGAATATCAGTATCAATTGCACACCTGCGGATGCAAAAATATCCTCAATATCGGGCAATCCCGGTGTAGCAAAAGTAACTGTAGAAGGAAATACATTAGAGGTTGAAGGGGTTTCTGTAGGAGCAGCAACAATCACAGTTACTGCGGAAAGATTGGGATATTACAGCACAAGCAGGCGGTTTACGGTTACTGTGGATACGGCGGGAACAATTGTGACTGAGGACTTCGGCCTGTTAGGTAATGGCAAAGCAACGGCAGGGGCCAGGCTGGAAGACGGAAAAACCATGAGCGATGTAACAGCTATTAATGTAGAATGGTTTGACTATGATGGCATTTCAATAGGAAAAGGGTATCTGAATGTAGCTTACTTCATATCCCAATTGGGAGGAGAACAGACCAAGTTTTCCATGCCTTTCGGCTATAGCAGAGATTGGTATGCCTCTGATGGGTACTGGGATGTGGAAGGTGCAATGAAAGGGGAACCATTTACAGTAAAGTTTACTGTAACATTCAAGAATGGAATAACAGCTTCCGCAGAAAATGAAAGGTTTGATGATTATATAACTGTATCAACCGGAGATGAGCTTCTTGAAGCTTTAAGTGATGATAAAATTGATGCAATATTGCTGGATGAGAATATTTTGTTAACTGAGACGCTGGTTGTGGGTAGAGAAGTCATTATTAACGGCACAGGGCATTCTATTGATAAAGCTATAAATATCAAAGGCAATAATGTAGTAATAAAGAACCTTGTGGGTACAGCTGCAGACAGGGCATCCCACAAATTACCGGGTATAGGTGGTGCAGTAGGATTTTATGTAAACGGCAGGGGAATTGTGCTGGATAATGTATCTGCAGATGGAGCCGCAGTAACAGATGCAACCAGCAGGGCGGTAATTGGGCATACAGGCTCAGAATTTATTGTAATGAACTCAAGGTTCTCAAATGTGACTACCGGTATATTTGCACATAGCGGTTACAGCCAGCCTGATGCAAAGCAGGTTACCTTAATTGCTGAAAGCAATACCTTCACAAATGTTTTGTCCGGTATTGGAGGCACTCAGAAAACCAATTTTACTGCTTTTGATAATACATTTGTGTCTGTAAAGACAGATGGGGAAGGTATAGGATTGGGTACAGGTGTCGTAATCTTAGGAGAGTATACCGGTTATGATGCTGAGTATTTGGAGGCACAGAATACTTTCATGCACTCTGATGGGAATAAGGTGAAGGATTATAGAGAAGTATTCTTTATTGAAAATGCGGATGGATTAAAGCATGCAGCAATGAATCAGGAGGAGGGGCAGGTATGGGTTGTTGAAAATGGCGAGTATAAATTATCGGAGCAGTTAAATATTACAAAGTCAATACACATATTGGGCAAAGAGGATGTGACTATAATACCTGAGGATATTGAATGGAGTAAGGAAAACGGTTACAAGCATTTGATTGCGATTTATGCAGGAACTCAAGAAGCTCCTGTCAGGATCAATAATATAACGGTGGATGCTAATAACATATCCCATGCGGTTAGCACTTACTCTAATGCCTATGGAGCCCTGACCAATGTAACTGTTAAAAACGGAAAAGGAGCAGGCTTGATAGTCAATGGTTCAACAATCGTTGCCACCAACCTGAATACAAGCGGCAATGCCTGGGGTGCCGTAAATGTTGATCCGGGTGTTGGAGTAAAGACGCCTTCCGTATTTATACTCAACAGCGGTACATTGGAGGAAGAAACTCAGATCTGGTCCGACGGAAGCAATGTCAGCGAAATTGCAACAGTAGAGGTTACGGCTGATGGATATAATGAATTTATCCTCCAAGGAACCAATGTAAAAATTTGGAGCAATAAGCCGCTGGTTAATGTACCAAGCATAACAAAGGACGGGGCTACAAAGTATTATCCGACAATTCAAGCGGCAATCAATGCAGCTGTAACCGGTGATACTATAGATGTTGCCGCAGGAATCTACGATATTGGCAAAGAGCAACTCTTGATAGCAAAAGGAATTACCTTGAAGGGTATCGGAGAAACAAAACCGGTTATTAGAGGCACAGCATATGATGTCGGTTCCTATACTGAACCGATGCTGAAGACAACTGCAAATAATACCGCAGGGCAGGAAACCTTGATAGAAAACCTGAGCTTTGAGTGGGTCTTTGAAGATGGATTCGTACTTAGTGGAAACGGAAATGCAGCTATGCTTGCAGGTAATAATGTTACTGTAAGGAACTGTGAATTCAAGGGTATAAACATACCGGATACCCAATATGCCGCTATAGTATCCATCGGGCAGACCGGTGGTTCGGTAGGGCCTAATACTGATGCATACAAAATTATCTTTGAGAACAATAAAGTGTATGGAACTGTCTGCATAGTGCGATCCGCTCAAGGTAAAATACTGGATGCGGAAATTGTGGATAATATTATTGACCCTGTAAACATGGAAGGTATTTGGACGTATGTGCTGTCTGCCGATGACATTCTAACAATCACCGGTAATACCATTACCGGGATACCTGAAGGATTTACCGCAATTAAGCTCATGGAAAAGATTGCCTCTGTTAATGGAGAGGCGGATTATACGGAAGAAACTATTTCAGCTGCAAATTATGGGGCATCAGTTAAGCTTAACTGGATAACAAAAGTAAATTCAGTAGATTCACTTATAAGCGCAATAGACTCCGCCAAAGCCGGTGATGTAATTATGCTGGCAGCAGGTGAATATACAATCACGGATACAGTCAATGTAAACAAGGAAATCACAATAAAGGGCGCAGACAGCTTTGCCTCTGAGATTGTTACTACAGGTGGAAATGCTGTGTTCAACCTCTCTGCTGCTGCGACACTGGATGGTATTTATATCAACAAGGCTGATAAGCTGAATCAACATCTTGTTAAGATAACTGCCAATGATGCAGCAGTAAAGAATTCTAAATTTGTAGGGCAGTACCGGCAAGGTGACGATGAAGTTGTCAGGGCAATAGTTCCCAATACAGGGAAAACCGGCTATGTGATAAGCGGAAACCACTTTGAAAGCGTCAGGCAGCCTGCTTATTTGGAAAGTGCCGGTATAGTTGCCGACAACTTTGTTAAAAACACCAGGGGCTGGGTAGTGTGTGCGAACCATGCAATCACATTCGCCGGCAACTCCTTTGAAGATAATGCGGTAGATATTGCCGTAATTGCAAACAATCAGACACACAGTGATAATTATACGGATTTGACAGCGATAAGCGAGGCCAATAACGGAGCCCATGTAGAAAACCAGCTGATTAAGGCTACTGCAAAAGATGGCTGCTTGGTTGTTGAAGCAGGAGGGAACGAGTACATTAACTCAATTCAAAATGCAGTAGCGGCAGCAAATGAGGGAGATACAATAAGTATTACTGCAGGGGAGTTTGAAGGCTTCAGTATAATAGGCAAGGAGAACCTCACAATTGTAGGAGCCGGGGCGGATGAAACGATAGTAACACCTTCAGCATTGATAACAAGCGGAATAGCACACAAATATACAGCCGATATGAAGGTTTCTATAGTGGTAGATGCTTCAACAGGCATAGTAATGCAGGGATTGACAGTCTCAGGAGGCGGATTGAATCCGGATGCTATGGTGCTGTGGAACGAATCCACAGGCAGTATAGAGGATTGCATAATAACTGATGATACACCGCTGGACGGTGTCCAATCCGGACAGGGAATTGCTGTAGACGGAAGCTCAGGAACTACTGAACTGGATATTATCAACACGGAAATTTCCGGTTTCCACAAGAATGGAGTGGATATAGTTGATGGAAATGGTGCTACCACCGGATCTACGGCTGAAATAACCGTAAACATAGCAGGCGGAATCATTACCGGTGCAGGGAATACGGATGTGACAGCACAAAACGGTATAGTTTTCTGGGATCGTGCAGGAGGAATACTGTCAGGTTCAGTAATGGAAGTTGAATTTATAGGCTTGTACTACGATGGTACTGAAGTTTCCTTTGCTATAAATGACTACAGGAGTAACAGGGCACTGGAAATCTCAATACGGGATTGTACTTATGACAATGTTGAGGGAGAGGCGTATCCTGTGCTAAAGGCTGATGTAGACGATGATTACGATGAAAACACGCCGTTCTTCGGGGTATCGAGTTTCAAAAGCATAAACGAGGCTATTGACGGTGTCGAAGCGGGCGGTACAATTGATGTAGCAGAAGGAAAATACATTGAGGATTTGGTTGTCGGAAAGGAAGTTACAATCATTGGTGCCGGGGCTGAAGATACTATAATAGTTGCAACAAATGGAGACAAGACACCCCTGACCTTTGCTTCAAATGGTGCAACCGTAAGCGGCTTCACAATCACACATGAGTATACGGCTGAGGAATTGAATGAATGGAGCTTTAACAATAGCGGTGTGATATTCCTGAATATGTGTACTGGAAATACTTTGAGGGACTGTGTTGTGACAATGAACCGAAATGGCATATACCTTAACAATTGTCAGAACAACAGCATCATTGACAATATGATAGTCAACAACAGGACCGGCATCAACATGACAAACAAAATAAACGGCACCGAGATATACGGAAATACAATATCCGACAATTGGACAGTGGGGCTGGTGTTCTACTGCCTGGATGCCGGGGATACTCTTCAGGCGGATTTATCAACTGTCACAGTAGAAGAAAATATTTTTGACGGAAATTGGTATTCGGAAATATTGTTCAAGGATGCAGTTAAATGTACAGGCACTTTAGATGTAACAAACAACATATTTACTGATGAGCCTGTAACATATACAACATCTTCCCATCCGAGCCTTAACGAGCCAGGTTTTGCAGAGCAGAAGCCTGCCGTTGATGGAATCGGCGGGGATGCCGAAAAACCGCTTGAAGACCTGCCGACATTGAGAATCTATAACTGCGAAGATGTCCGGCTTATACATGAGGAGGCAGTGACGCTGAACGTTGGTGAGTACGAAGCTGTCGAAGACTTTGAGGATTAGTATCGGGCTGCTTAATGTATACATTTCTATTCAAACAGAGTATAATATCTATAGCAATCGTGAGATTGCTATAGATATTTTGCTTTCCGGAGGTAAATCAATGCTGAAATTTTATACTGAGAGTGCTGAAGAAACTGTCAAAATCGGCGAACGGCTGGGAAAGCTGCTGAGCCCCGGGGATATTGTGTGCCTCTCAGGAGACCTTGGAGCAGGAAAGACTGCTTTTACCCAAGGTATAGCAAGAGGACTGGAAGTTATGGATTATGTTACCAGCCCCACCTATACCATTATTAATGAATATGAAGGCAGGGTGCCTTTATACCACTTTGACGTATACAGGCTCAATGATGTTGATGAAATGTATGAATTAGGCTATGAAGAATATTTTTTCGGTGACGGAGTTGTTGTGCTGGAATGGGCGGATGTTGTAAGGGATATTATTCCGGAGGAACGGCTTTGGATTACCATATTAAACACTAAAGGGGATAATTCCCGTGAAATAATAATGGAGCCGGCCGGAGAGGCTTATGAAGCCATAATGAAAGGAATGGATTAGAATGAAGGTTCTGGCGGTTGACACATCCACATCTGCTGCAACAGCGGCAATAATGGAAGATGACAGGCTGATATCCGAGTACATATTGAACATCAGCAGGGCTCACTCCCAGAAGATAATGGGTATAATTGAGGAGCTTTTCAATAAATCGGGAGTCAAG
The DNA here is from genome assembly GCA_012519325.1 of Gracilibacteraceae bacterium. Lineage (GTDB taxonomy): Bacteria > Bacillota > Clostridia > Lutisporales > Lutisporaceae > BRH-c25. The sequence goes on from JAAYQK010000012.1 coordinate 6,538, forward strand.
CCTGTTGAAATCGATTTATATGCCTGCTCTTCCGGCCCGGGTTCTTTTACAGGGCTGCGAATTGGAGCATCAATCATAAAGGCTATGGCTCAAACCTTCAATAAGCCTGTTGTCGGAGTTCCGACTCTTGATGCATTGGCCTGCAGCCTTTACAATTGTACAGGCCTGATTTGTCCTATGCTTGATGCCCAAAGAGGGATGGTATACAGCAGCCTGTATTCATATAATTGCGGCAGGCTGGAAAAGCTGGAGGATCTTAGGGTAATACCGATAGAGGATTTGATAAAGCTGGTGAAGGGTAAAGCTGTACCTACGTCCTTTCTTGGGGATGGGGCATTGCTTTTTGAAGAAAACCTTAAAAGAGGCCTGGAGGAGTATTATGTAGCACCCGCAGGCAGCATGCTGCCGAGAGCTTCATCCTGTGCAAGACTGGCTTTGGAAATGTATCATAAAGGTAATTATGACACTTACAGCTCATTCAGGCTTACTTATATCAGAAGATCCCAGGCAGAAGTGGAATATGAGAAAAAGCATAAGATAGAGCTTCAAAAAATGAGTCTTGAAGATATAGATCAGGTATGCGAAATAGAAAACCTCAGCTTTGCAGTGCCCTGGTCCCGGGAATCCTTTGAATCGGAGCTTGTAAATAACAATCTTGCCAGGTATATTGTAGCCAAGGCGGAGGGTAAGGTTGTGGCCTATGGAGGAATTTGGATTATACTGGATGAGGGGCATATAACCAATATTGCGGTACATCCCGAATTCAGGGGGCGTAGAATAGGGGAAAAGCTGGTAAAAGAAATGATCAAAAGGGCAAAGGAAAGCAAGGCTGAACGCATTACATTGGAAGTAAGAGCCTCAAATGTTGCTGCACGAAAGCTTTATAAGAAATTGGGCTTTAAGGACGGCGGAATAAGAAAAGGCTATTATACTGACACCGGTGAAGATGCCGTAATAATGTGGAATGAATTGATATAAGCAGTAAAGTTATTTCAGACAATAATTTTTCAAGTGCGTATATATAATTGAAGACACGAGACACGAGATACGAGACACGAGACGCAAAAATGAATCAAGGAAAGTGTTTCACACTATTTGAATTCAATGTAAAATAGCTGGTGTGAAACATATGGGTGGGATGAGTTTGATTGTCTCTGACATTGAAATAGTGAACCGGTGCCTGGCTGGAGAAGTAAATGCTTTCGAGATGCTTATAGAAAGGTACAAGAGAGCTATATACAACACAGCATTCAGGATGATGGGAAACAGGGAAGAAGCTGAAGATGTATCTCAGGAGGCATTTATCAGGATGTATAATTCCTTGTCCAAATATAATCCGGAATATAAATTTATTACTTGGGCCTTGAAGATTACAACAAATCTATGTCTGGACAGCTTAAGGAAAAGAAAAGCTGAAACGATTCCCATTGATGAGGGTTTTGAAATCAAGGATGGGAAAGACACCCCGGAAGAGGAATACATAAGAAAAGAAAACCAAAGGTTGGTACAGGATGCCATAATGAGGCTGCCTGATAAATACAGAGAATTTTTGATATTATTCCATCACAGGAACCTATCCTACCAGGAGATAATGGATGTTACGGGCGAATCCCTTACCATAGTTAAGAACAGGCTTTACAGGGCCCGGCAAATGATTAACTCTTCCTTAAGCATTTGCCGGGCCCTGTAAAGCCTGTTCTTAACTATGGTAAGGGATTCGCCCGTATCATCCATTATCTCCTGGTAGGATAGGTTCCTGTGATGGAATAATATCAAAAATTCTCT